>JAJRYI010000250.1 GCA_024275815.1 Actinomycetes bacterium
ACTACCCCATCACAGGAAGAACCGGATCACACCCTCGAGCTGGGCCGACTGCTGCTCGTACCAGTTCATCAGCTCTTCACCGTAGAGGATCCCGATGGCCGCAAAGAGGTTGATGCCGCTGTGCAGGGCGATCGGGAGGGAGAGATCCCCGGAGCGCAGAGCCGCCCATGCCAGGACGACGCCGATGACGAACAGCCCGGGCACGACGGCTATCGCGTTTGGGTCCAAGAGGTGCACGGCACCAAATACTGCTCCCGATACGATGATCGCCGGCCACTTCGGCATCACCCGGGCAAGCACCGACAGCAGCATGCCCCGAAAGATCACCTCTTCGACTATCGGGGCTGCAACGGCGACAGCGATGAACACTGCGAGTTGGTCCAGGATCGTCTTGGACTGTCCTGCGATCGCAGATACGCCCTGCTCAGGCGCACCGTCGGGGAACAGCCACACGATCAGCGGAACCATCATGAGTGAAACAACGACCTGGACGACCATGCCAGCAGGGACCCCCCACCAGTCCCGTCCACGAACGATGAGACCGACGTCGGCTGCGAGCGATCCGGACCCTCTTCGCTTCGACAGCCACCAGGCGAAGGCGAAACTCGTACCCGACTGGGCGAAGAACACGATGGAGAACCACAGTGGCTGCGTTGCATCAGCACCGAGACCGACAACGATCGAGGTCGCGAGGATCGCCCCGACGAACCCGGCGGCAAAGACCATGACGACATCGAGCAGTCGCCACTTCGCCACGGGGAGGTACCCGGGAGGTGGAGGGGGTACGGCCGTCACGCTGCCCGGTTCTCCCAGCGCGCCGCGACGTCGTATGCAACGTGCTCGAACCCGATACCGTGATATGCGGCGTCGTGGTCGGCACCGAGCAGGCGCAGACGCACGTACTCGGTCACGTAGCGATAGGCGAAGCCAACAGAGCCGTGGTCCCGCCACTGTGCAACGTGGACGAGTTCATGGAGCAAGAGAGCAGGCTCGTCTCCCGAGACGACCCGGTCGAACATTGCAGGCTTGACGAAGATCACCCGACCAAGCGTTACTGCCGTGACACTGCGTCCAACGATGATCCGCATCAGTAGCGGCATCGAGACGATGCGGACGCCCTCGGCGACGGATCCTTCGTCGCCGAGCCCGGCCCGGAGGGCAGCGGACGTTGCTGAGACGATCACACCACGATGCTCAAGATGTTGGGGAGGCGCGCGATCACCTTCCGGGGCTCTGCCCCGTTCGTGTGGGCAAGGACGCGTTCTGACGCCAGGGCGATCGCCACCGCTTCGCTCTCGGTGATCGTGACCGGCACCTCGATGCGGTCGCGAACCTTGCCGTTGACCTGAACGATCATGGTGGCCATGTCCTCGGCGATGAGATCCGCGTCGTAGGTTGGCCACGACGCGACGACGACCGATCCCTCTTTGCCCATGCGGCTCCACAGTTCCTCACTGATGTGCGGGGCAAGCGGTGACAGCAGCCTCGGAAACACATCTGCGACGTCGGAGGGAACTAGCGGCAGTGCGACGAGCGCGTTGTTCAACTCGAAGAGCCGCGCAAGTGCAGTGTTGAAGTGCAGGTCGTCCATGTCCTTCGTGACTGCCGCGATCGTTCGATGAAGCAGAACCTGGAGATCCCCGGTCGCATGCTCCTCCGACACCAGGATCTCACCGGTGTCCTCATCGATGAAGTTCCTCCATAGTCTCTGGAGGAACCGGTGTGTGCCGACGATATCCCTCGTCGACCACGGGCGGGACGTGTCGAGCGGACCCATGAACATCTCGTAGAGGCGCAGTGTGTCGACCCCGTACTCCTCGAAGATGTCGTCCGGGTTCACCGAGTTCTTCAGTGACTTGCCCATCTTGCCGTAGACCCGCGTCACCGGCTTGCCCTGATACAGGTACACGTCACCGTCTCGCACCACTTCGTCTGCCGGCACGTAGATGCCCCGTTCGTCCTGGAAAGCGTCGGCAAGGATGTACCCCTGGTTGAAGAGACGGCCGAAGGGCTCCGGAGTCGAGACGTGGCCGAGGTCGTACAGGACCTTGTGCCAGAACCGGGCGTAGAGCAAGTGAAGAACCGCGTGCTCGACCCCGCCCACGTAGAGGTCGACACCGACGTCACCCATCCAGTACTTCTCCGCCTCCTTCGAGACGAGAGCATCCTCGTTGCGTGGGTCCAAGAAGCGGAGGTAGTACCAGCATGAGCCCGCCCACTGAGGCATCGTGTTGAGCTCGCGGGTGTACGTCACGCCGTCGATCTCGACGAACTTCCACTCGTCGGGGGCTTTGGCGAGTAGCGGGGTCGGTTCGGCGTTCTCATCGCTCGAGGCGTGCGGGCGGAAGTCCTCGACCTCGGGAAGACGCAGCGGAAGTTCCTCGTCGGGCACCGGGCGGAGCTCACCGTTCGGGCCGTGGAGTATCGGGATCGGCTCTCCCCAGTACCGCTGACGCGAGAACAGCCAGTCTCGGAGCTTGTAGGTGACGGTGCCTTCGCCATGTCCGTTGATCTCGAGCCACCGGATGGTCTTCTCTTTGGCGGTTTCGATATCGAGCCCGTCGAGGAACCCGGAGTTGATCGCAGGACCGGCACCCGTGTAGGCCTCCCCGCTGAACTCCTTTGGAGGCTGAACGGTGCGCACGATCGGAAGGTCGAAGGCTTCGGCGAACTCCCAGTCGCGTTGATCCTGACCGGGCACCGCCATGATCGCACCGGTGCCGTACCCCATGAGCACGTAGTCGGCGACGAAGACGGGGATACGCTCACCGGTGAGTGGGTTCGTTGCGTACGCACCGGTGAAGACACCTGTCTTCTCACGGTCCTCCACCTGACGATCGAGCTCCGACTTGCGTGACGCAGCAAGCCGGTACGCCTCGACGGCAGTTCGCGGGTCATCGATGCCGAGCGTCCACTTCGGCTTCGTGCCGTCGGGCCATGTCGGTGGGGTGATCTCATCTACGATCGGATGCTCGGGAGCCACGACCATGTACGTCGCTCCAAAGACCGTGTCGGGGCGGGTCGTGAAGACGCGGAGGTGGAGGTTGCCCTTGATCGGGAACACGATGTGGGCACCTTCGGATCGCCCGATCCAGTTGCGCTGCATCGTTCGCACGGACTCCGGCCAATCAACCAGCTCGAGTTCGTCGATGAGACGGTCGGCGTACGCGGTGATACGTAGCATCCACTGGCGCAACGGCCGACGGTACACCGGATGGTCACCTCGATCTGATCGTCCTTCGGCAGTGACTTCCTCGTTCGCGAGCACCGTTCCGAGGGCAGGGCACCAGTTCACTGGGACCTCATCGATGTAGGCGAGACGCTGACTGTCGAGGTAGGTGCGCCGATCGTCCTCGGGGAGGTTCATCCAGGCGACGCCGTCGGCGTCGCGCAGGCCGTCTTCGAGTTCGCTCACGAGTTCAGCGATGGGACGAGCCTTCTGTTGCTCCTTGTCGAACCACGACTCGAAGAGCTGCAGGAAGATCCACTGCGTCCAGCGGTAGTACTCGGGGTCGGTGGTGGCGAACGACCGGTTCCAGTCGTAGGAGAAGCCGAACGCCTTGAGCTGGCGCGTGTAGTTCTCGAGGTTCTTCTCCGTCGTCACTCTCGGGTGGACGCCGGTATCGACGGCGTACTGCTCGGCGGGGAGGCCGAAAGCGTCGAAACCCATCGGGTGAAGCACGTTGGCGCCCCGCATCCGGTGATACCGCGAGAAGATGTCGGTACCGATGTAGCCGAGAGGGTGTCCGACGTGAAGACCTGCACCAGACGGGTACGGGAACATGTCGAGGATGTAGAGCTTGCGCTTCGTCTCGTCGAAGTCCGGATCGCCGGGGTTCGAGACGCGATAGATCCCGTCGGCCTCCCAGTTGGCCTGCCAGCGGTTCTCTATCTCTCGGAAATCGTAGGTCGGCATCTATCTCCTCGCGACGCGCAAGCGTAGTCCCCTTCGGCTCACAGAGAGATTCCGACTCAGCGTCCGAGGTCGGGGTCGTCCTGAACGACGCGGGTACGCACCGTGAACGCCGAGTCGCCTGAAAGGATCCCTCCCCGACCGAAGAGACGGCCGGCCTGCCAGTTCGAAAGGCCAAGCTCCGGTTTGCCGAGGGCGTACTGTCCGTCGACCCAGCGGGTGAATCCGTTGCCGACGAACGGCGAATCGATGGCGGCGAAGAAATCTCCTTGTTCGGTGTCGTCGTTCGAGATCAGGGAGACGACGAACTTCGGGCTGTAGGCGTTGAACCACGCAACAGCCTGTGCGATCGTGTCCACCAGAGCGACCGTCACCTCCGGGCTGTCCTCCCACTCCCACTCGACGCCGAGACCTGCCTCGCGGATCACCTCCGCTTGTGCCTCGGTCACGTCTCCCCCGGCACGTGCGATCGGGACCCGACGGGTGAACCACTCTTGCGGGAACGCGTCACTGCTCGCTTCGAGCACATGGACTTTGGCGTTGGTTCCCCGCC
>JAJRYI010000251.1 GCA_024275815.1 Actinomycetes bacterium
GACGCCCGACGACCTCGAGCGTCTTCCAGGAATCGGTCCGTACACGGCGTCGGCGATCGCTTCGATCGCCTTCGGCCATCAAACCCCTGCAATCGATACCAACATCCGGCGTGTCTTGAACCGGTGGACCGGGTCGGCTCTGGACGGGAGTGACCTCGAGGATGCAGCGAACGACCTGCTTGGCGACCCGGCGGGCGACTGGAATCAAGCCGTCATGGACCTCGGGGCGACCATCTGTCGGCCACGCGACCCGGCGTGCAACGACTGTCCCGTTGTTCCCTGGTGCGCTGATCCCGAGATCTACGAAGCTCCCGCGAAACAGGGAACGTTCAAGGGATCCAACAGAGAACTTCGCGGTGTTCTCGTGAGAGCCCATGTCCAGGGGGACGATGTCTGGGAGGCAGGAAGATCACTCGGGCGCACCGACGATGAGATAGCAGGAACCCTCGAAACGCTGAACGATGAGGGTTTGATCAGCCCGGACGCGAACGGCCGAAGACCCCCGGTGAACGGTGAACGGTGTGAACGGTGAACAGATCGTCCTACATCGCGAGGAAGTTCTCGAGAAGCGCCATTCCCTGGGTTGTCATGATGCTCTCTGGATGGAACTGCACCGCTTCGATGGGGAGTTCCCTGTGTCGGACTCCCTGAAGCACGCCGTCGTCTGAGTGCGCCGTCTCGAGAAGGACCGCGGGCACGTCTATCGCTGCGAGTGAGTGATACCGGGTCGCATCGAACGGGTTGTCGAGTCCCCGGTAGACCCCCCTGCCGTCATGGGTGATCGGCGACGTCTTCCCGTGTCTCGGTTCTGGAGCATGACCGACCGAGCCTCCGAACGCGACGACGGCTGCCTGAAGGCCCAGGCACACACCGAGCGTCGGGATCTCTGATCCGAGCGTCTCGAGGTACTCGAGTGAGTGTCCCGAAGACTCTGGACGGCCGGGACCGGGCGAGATCACGAGGTGCGTCGGAGCCAGATTCGCAGCCTCGCACGGCGGAAGTGCATCGTTTCGGTACACGAGTGGCTCGGCCCCGAGTTCCCCGAGATACTGCGCGAGGTTGTAGGTGAACGAGTCGTAGTTGTCGATGATCAGCACCCTCACGAGATGGTGCCACCCGAATCCAGGAAGTTACCCATCCAGTTGTAGACGGCGTTGAGCACGAAGAGTGCGATGACCACGATGATCACGGCGAGAACGACCTTGACAGGTATCGGGCCGGGAAGCTTGAGGAACGCCTGTTTCATGAGTTGTAGATCACGTCGTAGTTCGGGCCTGAGACGAGTTCGGCGAAGATGATGAGTCTCTCCCTCGATGAGAACTTCGGGTTGCAGGTAGAGAGCGTAATCCACGATCCCGGACGCGGGTTCGTGACCCAGATCTCGGTCGGCCGCACGATGATCGACTCCCTGACCTCGTAGATGTTGAGGCCGATGGCAGTCTCGATCTCGATGATGTCGCCGACTTCGAGCTCATCGAGTTCGTGGAACGGAGCGCCGTAGGTGGTCCGATGGCCTGGAAGCACGGCGTTGCCGGGTTGGCCCGGCAACGGGGTCGACGGCATGTGGCCGACACCGTTCTTGAGGTCTGCCCTCGAGACACCCTGGACTACCGTCCAGCCTTCGGCGAGCCGTTCGATCGATGGGATCCGGATGATGGCGAACGCTTCACCTTGCTCTGGGGTCTCCTCGACGAGCAAGGTCTTGGGCTCTTCGGGCTCCGCAGGCTCGACCGGAGCAGCAGGATCTTGCGGATCCACGACAGCGGGTGCACCCGGAGCGACGTACTCCACCTCGGTGACCGTGACCTGCTCGAAGTACTCCGCTGCTTCGACCTTGAGCGCCTCGTTGTTCTGTTGAGCGAAGTACGTCGTGATGAACAGTTGATGGACGACGAAGCCGAGCAGGAAGACGCCGAGGCCGATGCTCGTCCATCCGATCGTCCGGATGACCTTCGCGACACGACGCTTCTGCGGTGCTGGGGGCCGATCCGTGATCGTTTCGTGTTCGGTCGCGTTGCTCATACCCGGACAAGGCTACCCGGCGTGAGCAGATGTGTTCGCACAGTGTCGGCAGCCCGTCCAACTGCGCGTTCTTGCACGTTGAAGCACTACGCTTGGCGCCATGCCAGTTTCAAAGGGCCGCAAGAAGGCCAACAGTCGACCAACGCCCCCATCACACAAGCCGAAGGCTATCGATGAGAAGGGGCCATCCCCCGCCTGGTACGTGGCGACGATGTTCGGGTTGATGGCTGTGGGGATCGTGCTGATCCTGGTGAACTACACCGGCATCCTGCCCGGCGGCACGACCAACAAGTACCTCCTGACGGGGCTCGCAGGCATCGGCATCGGTTTCGCCATGACGATGAACTATCGATAGCTAGAGAAGTTCACAGCTCACAGCCGACAGTTCACGACGTGCTCCCGCTGGTGCCGACCGTGCACCATCTCCGAGAACGGTCACTCCTGGGAACACCCATCCGATTCCGGTCTCAGGTTCATGCTGTGAACGGTGAACTGTCCTACGCCTCCACCATGTCTTCTCGACAGTGCCGCGGTGGATCAATCTCAGCTCCGTGGGCCTGTGTGATCGTCAGGCTCATCCCACACACGGTGCACACGTAAGGGATATCGACCTCGTGGACGTCCGAGACGTCGGGGTCCGGTGGTGGACCTGATGCGATGAACCTGATGCTCCAGAGGGTGCCGACGACGATCGCGATCCCGATAGC
>JAJRYI010000252.1 GCA_024275815.1 Actinomycetes bacterium
AATCCATAGTTAGCTACTTAGGGAGTCATGATGTACTGGTGGCACGATCTCGACACGGGGTGGATACGCCCCATTTGGAGGTTTCGAGAAGTGAAAAAGAGTATCTGGCTGGTAGTGGCGGTACTCGCCTTGGGTGTCACGGCGTGCTCTGGTGGCTCGGCGACCACGACTACGACGATGATCCAAGCCGCGGGGTCGGGCCTATCGGGCGTCCAAGCAGACGTCCATCGGGCACCTGGTTGAGGGTGTTGCGAAGGGTGGGTCGGGTACCTACAAGAGCAAGGGGCAAGCGTCGATCTCACTGCAGATCCGAAGTTGTCTGAATTCAGGGCACAGAACGGCGTCCCAGCGGAGGCCGCGTCGTGTCACACCGCATTGATCAACGGCTACACGGTCGAGGGCCATGTGCCTGCCGGAGCGATCACGAAGCTCCTCCAGGAGCGGCCAGACGCCGTCGGGCTGGCGCTTCCCGGAATGCCACCGGATGCTCCAGGGATGGGAGGCGACGAGGCGAGCTGGGAGTCCCAGCCGGTGATGTTGATCCTCAACGACGGCCAGATGGTGCCGTACGAGTACTGATTCGAGTAAGAGGCACAGGCCTGCGTGAGAGAGAACCCACCATGACGGTGGGTTCTCTCGCATGGGCCGTCACGATGGACGGAGCGATCGGTCAAGCCGCGCTCTTCCTCGCGCCGAACAGCTTCTTCACCTTCGAGACGGCGATCGGGATCTTCTTCGGCTTCGCCGCCTTGATCGAGTCGGGGAGTGGTGCGACGATGGTCAGGACGCCGTCGTCGTAGGTCGCCTTCATCTTGTCGGCGTCGATGCCCTCAGGCAGCGTGAGATCGCGGCGGAACTCGCCGTAGGCCCGCTCGAGCATGTAGCGGTGCTCATCAGACACCTCGCGATCGAAGGATCGCTGTCCCCGCAGATGCAGGATGTTGCCCTCGATCGTTAGGTCGATGTCCTTGTCGGGGTCGATGCCGGGAAGGTCGGCCTGGACAACGAGGTCGTCGCCATCACGGAAGATCTCCACGCTGGGCTGCCACGACCACGTGGATCGTGCCTCATCGGGCATCATCGACAAGAGGCGGCTGGTGATCTGGTTGAACTCTCGGTCCACGGATTGCACCGTTGAGAACGGTTCCCACAGTGTTGGCAACATCAGATATCACCTCCTTGTGATCCATGTTGAGGCGTTTGCAGCACCCAGATAATATGAGTGCTATCGCATCAGATCATAACGCTCGCGGTGTCGGGTGACAATCCCTGTTTTCGCTCCTCATACTGTTCGTCGACCGCTCCCATGGCCGTGGAGGTGATGGGGTTTCCCCCTTGCACCTCGAGGATTGAGGCTGAAGGGGGGACGGGAGAATCGGGAGTCTCGGGACAGTGCGACCTCGTGGAGTGAGGATCAGGCGAGGGGAACTCGTCCCCGGCGATCAGCGTTTTCAGGGAAGAGCGAACGGGAGCATCGCACGACGCGTCGTGAGCGGGGAACGACATCGATCCCCGCTTCGGTGCCGAACGGTCGGTAGCTGTTCTCCTCGTTCCGCCCACCGGCAGAACGAGTGGCGGCGCCGGGTCTGCTCGGGCCCACCGATCCGTGCACGCACCGTCTGGCACGACATCTGCATTCAGATCCCGTACAGCGAATCGATCGTGAATCCAGGGAGAACGTGAGGAGGAACTCATGACTCGATGGCTCGCCAGAATCGGTCTGATACTCACACTCATGGCGGCTACCGCCACCAGTGTGGTCCCGGGCGCCGCTGCTCAGGAGGGGGGAGGATCGGCTTCCGTCGAACTTCGCTCCCCGTATGTCGGCGTCGCGGTTGAGGCCGGGGATACGGCATCGTTCGATCTCGAGGTGTCGGCACCCCTCGGCGAAGAAGTTGCGTTCGAGGTCGGGGACGTACCTACAGGCTGGACGGCGCAGATCCGTGGTGGTGGATTCGTTGTCGATCGTGTTCTCGTGGATGAAGGACTCCGACACAACCTGAAACTCCAGGTCGAGGTCCCACCAACGGCACCGGACGGCAGCTACGTGATCACCGTCATCGCCATAGGAGCCAGATCGAGCGCGAGCCTCGACTTCGGCATCGACGTCGCCCCGGCCGTCGGCGGTGGTGTGGCACTCGAAACCGAGTTCCCTGTTCTGCGCGGCCCCTCCGACGTCACGTTCACATTCACGCTCGATCTCGAGAACGACACGGGTGAAGAGATCCAGTTCGGACTTCAAACCCAGGGGCCAAAAGGATGGCAGATCGATGCAAGGCCTTCCGGCCAGAGTCGCGCGTCGACCGTGACCGTCGGCGCCGGAAGCTCGGAACGAGTCACGGTAGACGTCGATCCTCCAGACTTCACTCCTGCGGGAACGTACAGCGTTGCCGTCGAGGCCACGGGAAGCGGTGAGTCCGCTTCAGCGGAGTTGGCCGTCCAGATCACCGGCAACTTCGCGATGGCACTCACGACGACAGATCAGCGCCTCAACATGGATGTACAGGCAGGGAAACCCTCCGAGCTGTCACTAGTCGTCGAGAACGATGGGACCGCACCGCTCGTCGATGTGTCACTGTCTGGAACTGCACCGAGTGGTTGGGACGTGTCTTTCGCACCCGAGACGATCGATCGGATCGAGCCGGGGGAGACTGCCACGGTTCTCGCCACGGTGACACCCGCCGACGACGCGATCGTCGGTGACTATCGGATAACTCTCCGATCCCAGGTGGATGAAACGAACGACACGATCCAGGTGAGGGCGACGGTCGAAACATCGCTTGCCTGGGGACTCGTCGGTGTAGCCGTGATCCTGATCGCGTTGATCACGCTCGGCCTCGTGTTCCGTAGGTTCGGGCGGAGGTGAGATCGTGTCATCGAACAGGCCTCCGCTCGTAGAGGTACTTGCACTCACCAAGAGCTACGGTGAAACGGTCGCAGTAGCCGGGATCGACTTGACGGTGCACGCCGGGGAAGTGTTCGGTCTCGTCGGTCCGAACGGTGCGGGCAAGACGACCACCGTTCTGATGCTTCTCGGTTTGAGCGAGCCCGATGATGGGACGATCCGCGTGTGTGGACTCGACCCGGTGCGATAGCCGCTCGTGGTCAAACGCCAGATCGGGTACTTGCCGGACACCGTTGGCTTCTACGGACAGATGACGGGGCGTCAGAACCTTCGCTACACAGCCCAGCTCAACGATCTCGCCGCCGAAACCGTCGAAGGCCGAATCGAGAGCCTTCTCGCCAGAGTTGGTCTGGCCGATGTTGCCGACCGGCCGGTGGGGAGCTACTCGCGGGGCATGCGGCAGCGCCTTGGCATCGCCGACACGCTCGTCAAGGATCCACTCGTCGTCATCCTCGATGAGCCGATGGTGGGGATCGACCCTGAAGGTGTGATGGAGATGCAGTCGCTGATTGCGGGTCTCGCAAGACAGGAGCAGAGGGCGGTTCTCCTCACCAGCCATCTTCTTCACCAGGTGCAGCGAACATGTGATCGACTGGCCATCTTCGTCGATGGCAGGATCCTTGCCGAAGGAACAGCTGGAGATCTCGCAACAGAGCTCGCGGATGGACGCAGTACCTTCGAGATCGTCTCGGACAGCAACGATCGAGACATACGCGAGGCCGTCGATCGGGTGTTCGGAGACTCGGGAGACATCCGGGTCGTGGGCAGCCGGCGTTGGCGGGTCTGTGTGTCGGCCGATGCTGCGCCCCGCCTGATCCCGGCACTCGTCACGGCGGGTATCGACGTGCGCGAGGTCAGGGACCTCGGTGCCGACCTCGATGAGATCTATCACCGGTACTTCACATCGGCGGGGGAGGTCACCGTATGACTGTGCAAGATGTACGTGTTCTCGACACCTGGTCGAGGCGTCGTCCCGGATGGATGGTGGTTGCCCGCAAAGAGTTCACGGACCACATCCTGTCGGTTCGCTTCGTTGCGCTCCTGATGCTTTTGGGACTGGTAGCTCTTGCCACCGTCTACACGGCGGCAGGAGCCCTCAGAGATGTGGCTCCAGAAACGACCGATACGGCCGGCATGTTCCTGAGGTTGTTCACGGTTCGGGGAGGCCCCCTCCCGTTCTCCTTCCTCACGTTCGTGGGGTTCCTGGCCCCGATTCTCGGTATAGCGTTCGGGTTCGACGCAGTGAACGGTGAACGTGCCCAGGGGACTCTGCCACGCCTCGTCGCCCAGCCGATCTATCGCGACGATGTGATAAACGGCAAGTTCGTTGCAGGCCTGGGAGTCATGGGACTCATCGTCGTGGTTGTGACCGTGCTCGTCGCCGGGCTCGGGATCCTCCTTCTCGGCATCGTCCCGACCCTGTCCGAGACGGTCCGGATGGCCATGTGGCTGGTCGCAGCCGTCATCTTCATCGGTGTCTGGCTCGCGTTCGGGACGCTCTGTTCGGTGATGCTGAAACGTGCTGCGACCGCCGCGCTCGTCGCGATCGGTGTCTGGCTGGTCGTCGCGCTCTTCGGGGCACTGTTTGCACAGGTGGCTGCCGATGTGGTCTCACCGGTTGATGTCTCGAACCCCGCATCAGCGCTCGACAACGCGAGGACGGAGCTGACGCTGTCGAGGTTGTCACCCGTGACTCTGTACGAGGAGACGTCGTCTGCGCTCTTGACCCCCCAGGTTCGTAGCGTCGGTCTGGTCACCTTCGCTCAACTCGACCAGGCGATCGTCTCGAGTCTCACCGTGAGTCAGAGCCTGTTGTTGGTATGGCCACAGATGGTGGGCATGATCGCAGCGATGGTCGTCATCTTCGCTGCCGCCTACATCACCTTCATGCGTCAGGAGGTGAGGGCATGAGGTGACCGGGAGTTCGAGCGAACGCCTCAGCGCGAGAGGTATCGCGTGAACCAACCCGCGGCGAGATCGGCGACCACGTCGAGGGTACCGGGCTCTTCGAAGAGGTGGGTGGCGCCGGGGACGATCTCGAGTCTCGACTCGACGGTCATGGATGACTGCGCCTGTCGGTTCAGTTCCTCCACCACGGGGTCGTTGCCCCCGACGATGAGGAGGGTCGGTGCCCGCACGCGGGGCAGCGCGTCGTCTGCAAGGTCCGGTCTGCCCCCTCGCGAGACCACCGCAGTGACGTCGTTGGGTCTGTCGGCAGCAGCGATGAGGGCTGCTGCGGCGCCGGTCGAGGCGCCGAACAGGCCAATGGCCTGGTTGCTGAGGTGGGTGCGGACCCATTCGATGACGTCGACGACCCGGTCGGCGAGCAGAGGGATGTCGAACCGGTACTCGCGGGTCTGTGCGTCGATTCTCTCTTCGTCGACGGTCAGGAGGTCGAGGAGGAGTGTTCGCATCCCTACCTCCTGAAGGACCTCTGCCACGTGACGGTTCCGCGGGCTGTGGCGCCCGCTCCCACTGCCGTGCACGAAGATGACGAGGCCGACTGGTTCCCCGGCTGGATGTCTGAGATCAGCACGCAGCGTGATCCTGTCGGCCAGGTGGATCGACGTTTCACCCTGGTGTGTCATGGGTCCTCCGTACATACCGCTGATGGCGGCACCCGAATCGAAGGCGAGGCGTCACACACCCCTGTCGAGCGTCAGTCGTCGTCGTCCTCTTCTTCGTCATCGTCGTCTCCGCCGCCACCCTCATACTCGTCACCGAACGTGGCTGCGAGTCCAAGGGTGAGCGTCTGTGTTTCGGCATCGGTGAGGCGGGACCTCGTCAGGGCGTAGAACCGGGGTGGCATCGACCCGTCTCGAACGGTCCCTGCGGACTCCTCACCCTCCTGAGCGGCGCTCCACTCCGAGAAGTTCAGTTCGGCGCGTCCCTCGTCGACCTCGTTCTGGATGAACCACGAGATCGGAGCGACGTTGGTGTACCAGCGCCACTCGGTCTCGTTACTGTGACAGTCGAAGCACGCACGCTGTGCAAGGTCACGTGTCGTTGGCGAATCCCACGCCGGTTCGGCAAGCACAGGGGGGTTCTCGTGGTCCCGCCCGTAGGGGACGAACTGAATAGCGATAGCAACTCCTACCAGGAGAATGAGGCCGCGCCGTACCCAGTTCATGTCTGTGTTCCATTGTATCGCGTGCTCGAAATGGTAAATCCCTTAGTATCTGGCTCCGGATTAGTATGGAATCGTCAACCGACGTTCACCGACCTTCAAGAGGAGAAGAGGGAGCATGAACCCCGGCGACCGCCCGTCTGAGTCAGGAACAACGACGACCCCACCGAAGTTGCTCGACTTCAACCAGGAACGGATACGGACACTCCACTACACGTGGATCGCGTTCTTCATGACGTTCTACATCTGGTTCAACCTTGCACCGCTGGCGACCACCATCCTCGAATCCGGGGCTGCCGGGTTGACGAAGGAACACCTCAAGATCCTGATGATCGCCAACGTCGCCCTCACGATCCCTGCCCGCATCGTGGTCGGGGCACTCATCGACCGGTTCGGGGCCAGGATCGTGTTCAGCGCGCTGATGGTCACGATGGCTATCCCCACGATCGCGTTTGCCATGGGCAACTCGTTCATGCAGATGCTTCTCGCCCGCCTCATCTTGAGCTCCGTCGGTGCAGGCTTCGTGATCGGCATCAAGATGATCGCCCAGT
>JAJRYI010000253.1 GCA_024275815.1 Actinomycetes bacterium
CGTTCGTCACCCCATCCGTTGGAGAAGAACTTGAGTCGTTGTGGCCCCGTTGCGAGAGCGATGCTCGCTGCTGCATCGAGCGGGTGGATCATCCCTCGCCGGCGAGCAGACTCGCCGCGTCGTGATACATGCGTCGCTTGACCGTGGCCAGCGTTGCAGGGTCCTTGCCGGAGTAGGCGTGGGCCAACTCCATCGAGACGGGCATCACGTTGCGTTCCTCGACGGCCCGGTTGACGACGCCGAGGGTGACCGCCTCTCGTGCCCCGATTCGTCGACAGGAGACGACGAGGTCGTGTGCGGTTGGTTGCGGAAGCTTGGCGGTGATGAGTTCCGTCATGCCGTGTGAGAACGGGATGCCGATGTCGACCGATGGCAGACAGAAGAACCCCCGGTCCGATCGCATGATCCGGTAGTCGAACGCGAGTGACAGGAGCGCTCCACCTGCGTACGTGTGGCCGTTGAGCGCAGCGATGGTCACTAACGGGGCGGTGAGGATGCGGTACAAGAGCCGGTCGAACTCCGCCATGAACGCTGCTTGTTCGTCGACGGACATCGTCTCTACTGCAACGAGGTCGAGGCCCGTCGACCAGTACTGGTCCTCACCGGTGACGACGAGTGCTTGGGGAAGTCGTCGCTCTTCGAGTCGATCGAACGCCACCATCCACTCGTTGAGGGTCTCAGGTGACAGGCGGTTCTCTCCGCTCGTCATCGTCAAGACGCGAACGGCTCCGTCCCGGGTGAGTGTCCAATCGTGCATCATGCCCAACGCTACCTGAATCGCGATCCGGACCGTGTCTGGAGGCCTCTTGATAGACTCCCGGGCTCGATCGTTCCAACGCGGAGGCGCGGCTTGTGACCCGAAGAGCAGCAAAGATGTTCGCGCTCGTTTCCGTCCTCGCGCTCATCGCGGCAGCGTGTGCTACCACCGCAGATGGCGAAGGCGGGTCAAGGGTGCGAATCGTCGCGACCACGAACGTCCTCGGTGACGTCGTATCTCAGATCGTCGGTGACCGGGCAGACGTCGAGTCGCTGATGCCCATCGGGGTCGATCCACACGAGTTCCAGCCGTCCTCGAGCCAGGTCGCTGCAATGGCACAGGCAGACCTGGTCGTCGCGAACGGTCTGGGACTCGAAGAGGGGATCCTCGATCTCCTGACGACGCTCGAAGGCGATGGGGCGAACGTCTTGTGGGTTGGAGAGTTGGTCGATCCGCTGCCGTTCGACCGTGAAGATGGAAGCTGCGACGTCTCCGATGGAGAGATGTCTGAAGGGGGCTGTGACCCGCACGTGTGGATGGATCCGGTACGCGTGGTCGACGCATCGCGTGTGATCGGCGACGCGCTCGAGCTCGTAGAACCCGGGGTCGACTGGTCCGCGGGTGTCGATGCCTACGTCGCCGAACTCGAGAGTCTCGATACCGACGTTCGGGATCTGTTCGCGGTGATCCCGCCTGCTGATCGCCTACTCGTCGCCAGCCACGAGGCGCTCGGCTACTTCGCCACCCGCTACGAATTCGAGATCGTCGGCACGGTCGTTCCCGGCGGATCGACCCTTGCAGACCCGAGCTCGGCCCAACTCGAGGATCTGGTGAAGGTCATCGACACTCTCGGCATCCCTGCCATCTTCGCCGAGTCGTTGAGCCCAACCATCCTCGCCGAAGCCGTGGCGGACGAGGCGGCACACCCCGTCGAAGTCGTCGTCCTCTACACGGGTTCGTTGGGTGCCCCCGGTTCCGGGGCGGACACCTATGTCGGGATGATCCTGACCGATGC
>JAJRYI010000254.1 GCA_024275815.1 Actinomycetes bacterium
CAACAGATGCTCGTCGGCAAGGTCGATACGGTTGCCAAACAGCAGGTCGACTCCTCCAGGGCGTTGACGGATTCGCTCAGCGAGTCCCAACAGCAACTGGGTCGAGCGCTCGGGGAGCGCCTCGGGAAGGTGGAAGCGGAGATGGCGAAGAACCTGGCGGTGGCCGCAAAGGATCAAGCTGCGTCCCTCGCCGACCTCACCCAGCGGCTCGCAACGATCGACAAGGCTCAGGACAACATCAAGGCCCTGTCTGAGCAGGTGGTGAGCCTTCAGCACGTCCTCGACGACAACCCCGCCCGTGGTGCGTTCGGGGAGATCCAGCTCGCCGACATCGTCGAGTCCATGTTGCCTTCGTTCGCCTACACGATGCAGGCCCCCCTCGCGAACGGGAAACAGGTCGACTGCCTCATCGAACTCCCGGACCCTCCCGGGCCGATCTCCGTCGATGCGAAGTTCCCGCTCAAGGCGTATCAGGAGATGCTCGCTGCTGGGAACCAGACGGAGCGCGACAAGGCTGCAAAGCAGCTTTCGCTCGACACGAAGCGCCACATCAAGGACATTGCAGACAAGTACGTTGACCAGCCGATCGACGCTGAGCGAACAACGGCGGAGAACGCGCTCATGTTCATCCCGTCCGAAGCCGTCTACGGCGAGCTCCACGCCCACCACCCCGGCGTGATCCAGGAGAGCCACAAACGCAAGGTGTACCTCGTGTCGCCCACCACGTTGATGGCGACGCTCACAACGGTGCGGGCCATCCTGCGCGACGTCGAGATGCGCAAGCAAGCTTCGGTCATCCAGCGTGAGGTCGGTGTTCTCCTCACCGACATCGGACGCCTCAACGACCGGGTGGTGAACCTCGACCGACACTTCGGCCTGGCGGTCAAGGACATCGATGAGATCAAGACGAGTTCCCGCAAGATCGTCAGCAGAGGAGACAGGATCGAGGCGCTCGATCTCGGTGGAAGCGATGACCCCGTGGCCCCCCTCGAGGGTGCTGCGTCGACGACGGATCAGGTCGAGGTACCGGCCTCGTTCGAGGAGCAGACTCTGACGTTGGAGTAATTGATTGCGTTAGGCGGGCCGGACCCTATACTTTCAGTACTCCCACCGACCAGCCGAAGCGGCTTGGCGTGGGTATCCCTAAGGCGTTCCGCCGCTCCCGCGTATGAGCGCTGCTGTTCCCGGCCTAACGGCCACAGAACCCGACCATCTCGAAAGGGGCACAGACGAGATGAGTACACCAAGGGCCAAACTGCAGGAGCTCAAGCTTCCTGCCCTCCGAGACATGGCTGCGTCCGTTGACGTAGACCACGACGGATTGCAGAAATCGAAGCTGATCGCTGCGATCCTCGAATCGGAGAAATTCGACCCAACCATGCTTCCCGACGACGAGCCTGCAGCTCCCGTCGAGGCCAAGCCTCTCAGCGACGCTCCGGCCTCGACAGACGGTGGCGCGCCGGCGAGCGATGGGGGAGACAGGTCCCACGATCGTGACGATCACGACGGAGACCGCCAGGGAAACCGTCGCAACCGCAACCGGAACCGGAACCGGAACCGGAACCGCAACCGGGAACCGATCGACGAATCAGAACTCGAAGTGCGCGAGGGCATCCTCGACATCCTCCCGGAGGGGTACGGATTCCTCCGAGTCACCGGGTATCTCCCGGGGGACAAGGACGTCTACGTACCTGCCAACGTCGTGCGAAAGTCACGTCTGCGCAAAGGCGACATCATCTCTGGGCCGATCCGCCCCGCTCGCGCCCAGGAGAAGTTCCCCGCACTCGTTCGCGCCGTCAAGGTCAACGGAATCGACCCTGAAGAAGCAGCGGACCGCCCCAAGTTCGCGAAGCTGACGCCACTCTTCCCCGATCAGCGACTTCGCCTCGAGGTCGAAGGTGAACCGAACCTCATGATGGCGAGGATCATCGACATCATCGCCCCGATCGGAAAGGGACAGCGCGGATTGATCGTGTCCCCGCCCAAGGCCGGAAAGACGACCGTCCTCAAGGACATCGCGTACTCGATCACGACGAACAACCCTGAGTGCTACCTGATGGTCGTCCTCGTCGACGAGCGCCCTGAGGAAGTCACCGACATGCAGCGTTCGGTCAAGGGAGAGGTCATCTCCTCGACGTTCGACCGTCCCGCTGAGGAGCACACGCAGGTCTCCGAACTCGCCATCGAGCGGGCCAAGCGGATGGTCGAGACGGGCACCGACGTGGTGATCCTCCTCGACTCGATCACGAGGCTTGCCAGGGCACACAACCTGGCGACGCCGGCATCGGGAAGGATCCTCTCTGGTGGTGTCGACTCGACGGCACTGTATCCGCCGAAGCGTTTCTTCGGTGCTGCTCGCAACATCGAAGAGGGGGGAAGCCTGACCATCATCGGCACCGCTCTCGTCGAGACGGGGAGCCGCATGGACGAGGTCATCTTCGAGGAGTTCAAAGGGACCGGCAACATGGAGCTGCGCCTCGACCGCAAGCTCGCCGACCGTCGCATCTACCCGGCGATCGACATCGAGCCGTCGGGTACCCGCCGTGAAGAGTTGCTGATGGAACCCGAAGAACTCGCTCAGGTGTGGAAGCTCCGCCGTGTGCTTCTCGCCCTCGAGTCGGGTGCCGCTCTCGAGTTGCTCATCGATAGGCTCAAGACCACCAAGTCCAACGCAGAGTTCCTGCTTTCGGTCGCCAAGAGCGGCCAGTGACGAGCAGCGAACACAGTCCACTACAGTTCACACGTATCGATCAGGAGACCCCGTGAAGTCCGACATCCATCCGAGTTACCGTCCCGTCGTGTTTCAGGACACGTCATCCGACTTCGCGTTTCTGACGAAGTCGACCATCGAGACGTCCGAGACGGTCGAGTGGGAAGACGGTGAGACCTACCCCCTCGCCAAGGTCGAGATCTCCTCGGCCAGCCACCCCTTCTATACGGGCAAGCAGATCCTCGTCGACACCACCGGGCGTGTCGAGCGCTTCCGCAAGCGTTACGGGCAGATGGAGTCGAAGCCGGCTCCTGCCGCTGTCGACGCCTCCGAAGATTCGGGCGAGTAGTTGAGTCGATCTCCTGGCGCCTCGGTTGGCGGTCAGGCGGTCATCGAGGGCGTCATGATGCGCGCCCCGGACGCCTGGGCGGTTGCAGTGCGACGTCCCGACGGCGTCATCGAGGCCAAGCGGAACGAACTCCCTGCGCTGTCATCGCGCAACCGACTTGCGAAGATCCCGTTCCTGCGAGGCATCTTCGTGCTCATCGAGTCCCTTCAACTCGGGTTCCGTGCCTTGTCATGGTCTGCAGAGATGTCCGGGGAAGAAGAGGAAGAGATCGGGCGCAAGGAGATCATCTTCACGATGGTCTTCGCCGTCGTTGCAGCGATCGGCATCTTCGTGCTTGCACCTGCCTTCGCCGCGAACTGGATCAAGGACCTGGTCGGAGGGAACGGGATCCTGTTCGTCGTCATCGACGGTGCGTTCCGGATCGCGATGATCGTCGGGTACATCTGGCTCATCGGTCGCAGCGAGGAGATCCAGCGTGTGTTCGAGTACCACGGTGCCGAGCACAAGACCATTCACGCATATGAGAACGGTGATCCGCTCGACGTCGAAGCCATTCAGCGTTACAGCCCGCGCCATCCTCGTTGCGGGACATCCTTCATCATCATCGTTGCGATGGTCGCCTTCGTCGTCTTCCTCACCCTTGCGCCGCTGCCGTTCGTATGGCAGGTCGCGGCAAGGATCCTCCTGATCCCGCTGATCGCAGGGATCTCGTACGAGGTCCTCAAGGCAGCTGCTGGAAAGGCCTGGATCGCCTGGGCGTCCCAACCTGGGATCTGGATTCAGTCGATCACGACGAAGGAGCCTTCCAGCGACCAGGTAGAAGTGGCGATCGCTTCGTTGCTCGCCGCCCTCGACCCCCTCGAGGTCGAGTCCGTCAAGCAACGAGGGGCTGTGGCCCCCGCTGCTCTTGCAGCCGAGTTCGACCTCGGTGACGGCGATGGATGAGCATCTCCTCGAACGTCTTGCCAAGGTAGAAGAAGCGTTCGAGGACACGCTGACCGAGCTGTCCGACCCTACGGTCACCTCAGATCAGAACCGTTACCGCGACGTTGCCCAGCGCCACGCTGAGCTCAAACCTGTGGTCGAGAACTACCGGAAGTACCTCGCAGCAGCGTCCGAGATCGAGGAGGCCAGAGAGATGGTCGCCGATGAGAGCGACACCGAGATGGTCGAGTACTTCAACGAGACCATCGCGGAGCGAACCGGCGACCTCGAGTTTCTCGAGGCTGAACTACGCAAGCTACTCGTGCCGAAGGACCCCGACGACGAGAAGGACGTGATCGTCGAGATCCGCGCCGCTGCCGGTGGGGACGAAGCAGCCCTGTGGGCGGGTGATCTCTACCGGATGTACGAGCGCTTCGCCGAACGCTCCGGTTGGGTGATCGAGCCGATCAACGTCTCACCGGCCGGGAGTGGCGGGGTCAAGGAAGCCACCTTCGCCGTCAAGGGCAAGGGCGCGTTCTCCCGCTTCAAGTTCGAAGCAGGGCCGCACCGTGTGCAACGTGTGCCCAAGACCGAGTCTCAAGGCCGCGTCCACACCTCTGTTGCGACCGTTGCCGTGCTCCCCGAAGTCAAAGACGTCGAAGTCGAGATTCACGACAACGACCTGATCGTCGAGACGATGCGGTCCCAGGGACCTGGAGGCCAGTCGGTGAACACGACGGACTCTGCTGTGCGGATCACCCACACCCCGACCGGGATCGTCGTGTCGTGTCAGGACGAGAAGTCTCAGCTCCAGAACAAGATCAAGGCGATGCGGGTGCTTCGGGCCCGTCTCTATCAGATCCAGGTCGAGGAGCAGCTCGGAGAACGGGCGTCGGTGCGCAAGTCCCAGGTCGGTTCCGGCGAGCGTTCCGAGAAGATACGTACCTACAACTTCAAGGACAACCGGGTCACGGACCATCGGGTCGGCCTCACCGTGCACTCTCTCCCCGCAGTCCTCGATGGTGACCTCGAGGTGCTCCATGAGGCGCTCATCGCCCAGGACGTCGCCATCAAGCTCGCCGAGGAGATCTGACGCGGTGCGTTCGACGGATCTCGTCACGTCGGTGGACGATCTCCCTCATCACGAGGTCGTACGGCTCATGGTCGCAGCCACCGGACATCACCGCACGGACGTGCTCGTAGGTATCGACGTCACCCCCGAACAGGTTGCACGGTTCGGCGGATACGTGGAGAGGCGGCGGGCGAACGAGCCGCTCCAGTACATCGAGGGATCCGTGCCGTTCGGCCCGGTCGACCTCGTCGTGGATCATCGGGTTCTCGTGCCTCGCCCCGAGACCGAGTACCTCTTTGAACTGGCGGTTGCACGGGTGGAATCCCCCAGCGTGATCGTCGATCTGTGCACCGGAAGCGGGAACCTCGCCCTGGCCCTGGCATCGGTGCACCCCGACGCATCGGTGTACGCCGTCGATCTCTCCGGAGATGCCGCTGCAGTAGCCCTCGAGAACGCTCGGCGCAACGGTCTCGACGTCGTTGTGCTCACGGGCGACCTCTACGAACCACTGCCGGAACACCTCCTCGGCAGCGTCGACCTCCTCGTTGCGAACCCCCCGTATCTCGCTGCAGATGAGGTAGCGAATCTGCCACCCGACGTCCTCGCCGAACCGAGGGGTGCTCTCGTGGCAGGGGAGCGGGGAGACGAGGTGCTCGAGCGGATTGCAGCGGATGTTCACCGATGGCTGCAGCCCGGTGGCGTCGTCATCTGCGAAATCTCCGAGTACGCCGTCGAGCGCAGCCTCGCGCACTTCGAGAACCTCGACGCGGTGGTCGAGAAAGACCTCACCGGCACGGAACGTTTCGTCGTCGGTTGCCGCCGAGTCGAGTAGCGTTATGGCCGAGCATCAGGGAGGTACGTTGGACGTTTCGGCAGCAGTACGAGCGATCAAGCGGGGCGAGATCGTCGGGGTCCCGACAGACACCGTCTATGGACTTGCCGTCGATCTCTACGACGAGGCGGCACTCGAACGATTGTTCCATCTCAAGGGACGACACCAGGACAAGCCGATAGCGATTCTCGTCGCTTCCCTCGAACAAGGCCTGATCCTTGGGGCCATGAGCGACCGGGCTCTCGAGCTTGCCGAGCGGTACTGGCCGGGCGCAGTGACACTGGTTGTTCCCCGTCTCGACACGGCACCGCCGTGGCTAGGCGATCCGCAGCGACGCACCGTCGCTTTGCGCTGTCCCGACCACCCCGTTGCGCTCGAACTGTTGAACCAGGCAGGCCCGCTCGCCGTCACGTCTGCGAATCGTTCCGACGGTTCACCGGCACAGGGAGCGGCCGAGGCGGAAGAGATCTTCGGTGATGAGGTGCTCACCTACCTGCCCGGCGATGCCGGCGGGGGTGCACCATCGACCCTCGTAGATCTCACCCAGCCGTCCGAAGTCGTTCTGCGAGAGGGCCCTGTGCGCCTGTGACGGGGAATCGATGGCTCGGAATCATCGTCGGCACGTTGGTCGTCGCGCTCACGTTGTGGTTCGGGTTCCTTGCGATCCCTTCGAGCCAGATCATCGGACTCGTGATCGTGGGCGCCGGACTGGCGTTCGCGATGTACGCGGTTGCCGGGTTCTCCGGTGTCGAGGATCCCATGGGGACCGGGTTCACGGCGGCATTGATCGCTCTCGTGTCGGGGATCACCATGGCGATCATGTTCCGGTCGACCGGCATGGCCGTGTTCATCGTGCTCGCCCCGGTCGCAGCGATCAGTCTCGGGGGGACCAGGGCTCTCGCCCCGACGCGGGACAAGCAACGAAACACGGTCCGTCTCGGCGTTTCGGCCGTGCTCGCGGTAGCTCTGTGGCTCGTGTTCATCGTCGAACCGACCGCCTACGGCCTCGTCGTGCCACTGCTGCCGCTTCCGGCGCTCGGCGTAGCCGACCGCATCTACGACCGCGGCAGAGAGATCGTGGACGAACCGATCGAGTAGGCAGGGGTACGCTCGCGTCGTTGCCACCGGATCTGAATCCCTCGGTTCGTGAAGCATGAGCGGGGAACCCGTTAGATTCCCTGTGACCGCCCACTATCGAGGATCGAGAATCTCCATGACCGATATGACGTCTCTTGCACAGGCCGACCCTGCCCTCGCATCACTCATCGCCCGTGAGGCGCAACGGCAGCGGACCCACATCCATCTGATCGCCTCGGAGAACTTCGTGGACTACGCCACGATGCAGGCGTCGGGGTCGGTGCTTGCGAACAAGTACTCGGAGGGCTATCCGGGGCGGCGGTACTACGAAGGCTGCGAGGTGATCGATGAGATCGAGTCCCTCGCCATCGACCGTGCGAAGAGCCTCTTCGGGTCCGAACACGCCAACGTGCAGGCACACTCGGGTTCTCAGGCGAATATGGCTGCGTATCTCGCCGTTCTCGATCCCGGTGACACGATCCTCGGGATGCGGCTCGACCAGGGCGGGCATCTGACACACGGCTCTCCGGTCAACTTCTCGGGGAAGCTGTTCAACTTCGTCGCGTACGGCCTCGATCCCGAGACCGAGCAGATCGACATGGACAGTGTCCGGAGCCTTGCACTTGAGCACAAACCCAAGATGATCGTCGCCGGGTACTCGTCGTACTCCCAGATCATCGACTGGGCAGAGTTCCGTGCGATCGCCGACGAGGTCGGTGCCATCTTCCTCGTCGATGCCGCACACATCATCGGGCTCATCGCCGGGGGAGTGCACCTGAGTCCGGTGCCTCACGCCCACATTGTCACGGCAACGACGCACAAGGCGCTGCGGGGTCCCCGGGGCGGCCTGATCCTGTCGACCGCCGAGTACGCCAAGGCCGTCGACAAGGCAGTCTTCCCAACGTCCCAGGGTGGTCCGATCAACCATCAGATCGCTGGTAAGGCACTGTGTTTCAAACAGGCAGCTTCAGAAGCGTTCGCCGACTACGCTCGCCAGATCATCCGGAACGCCTCGGTGCTCGCCGACACGATGAGTGTCGAGGGGGCCCGGATCGTGTCTGGGGGAACCGAGAATCACATGTTCCTCGTCGATCTCCGCTCGATCGATGAGGATCTGACAGGGAAAGAAGCTGCAACACTGCTCGACTCGATGGGCGTGACGCTGAACAGGAACGCGATCCCCTTCGACCCGCGTTCGCCGTTCATCACCTCAGGGATCCGGATCGGGACTCCAGCGGTCACGACGACCGGGATGAAACAGGAGCAGATGGTCACGCTCGGGTCTGCGATCGTCGAGATCCTTCGCAAGAGGGGCGACGCTGGGACGTTGCAGCAGCTCGGAAGCGTCATCGCCGAGCTCGCCGAGGCGTTCCCCGCCTACCCCCTCGAGTTCAACGGCTACGTGTAGTGCCGGTGCTTCCGCCACGATCCTTCGAGGCCCCGATTGCGGTTGGTATCGCGCTTCCTCTATCTTTGCGCCGTAATTCCAACGTCGTGAGAGAACTCTGAGCGTGAAATCTTCCACTCACCGGCACGACTTGATCCGTGGCTGGTCGGCATCGGGTGACTTGTTCGCCTCGGTACTGGCGGGCCTGCTCATCGGATTGGGTCTCGACGCGGTGTTCGGAACGACTCCGGCGTTCGTGGTCGTGTTCATCGTCGTTGCAGCCATCGGGGGGTTCCTCAGGATGTACGGCGAATCCGAGGAACTCGAAGAGCAAGCACGCGAAGCAATCAGGATCCGCGATGGCGTTTGACCTCGATGCCGAAGCGGCTGAAGCGTACAAGCGACCGTTCCCCGTCGAGGTGAACGTCGAGTCGACGATGGCCAAGAACATCGTCCGCAGGGTCCTCGTCGTTGGTCCGATCGTGGTCGCTGTGGCCTGGCTGTTGAGGGGACCACTGGGTGCCTCGTCCGCAGCGATCGGTGTGGTCATCATCGCCGCGAACTTCCTGCTGGCCGGGTGGATCATGTCGAGGGCAGCGACGATATCGATGCAGGTGTATCATGTCGCTGCGCTGCTCGGTTTCGTCGTGAGACTCGTGCTCATCACGGCATCGATGTTCGCTGTGGCTGCGCTGTTCCAAGTTGACCGGAAGGCGCTTGGTGTGGCGGCAGTTGTCACATTGTTTGTACTACTTTCTCTCGAATCTATTGCAATGCTCAGAGGAGCGCGGAAGGACCTGGAGTGGAGCTGATACTCGCCACCGCAGCATGTGACCCGTCGGTCGACATCATTTGCGCGCCGGCCAACGTCAACGAACTGTTCGAGTTCAGGGAAGCCATCTTCACGATTGCCGGCTTCCCGGTGACCCGTACGGTGATCCTGATCTTGAGCATCGCGTTGATCGTGTCTGCTTTCCTGTTCTTCGGTCTCCGCAAGAAGTCGATCGTGCCGACCAAGTTCCAGGCCGCAGTCGAGGCGATCATCCTCTTCGTCCGTGACGGAGTTGCCAAGGAGATCATCGGCGAGCATGGAGCCAAGTACGCACCGTGGCTCTTGAGTATCTTCCTCTTCATCCTCGTCGGGAACATGTTCGAGGTGACGCCGTTCATCAACTTCCCCGTCACCTCGAGGATGGCGCTTCCCGTGCTCCTTGCCGTGATCACCTGGGTCGTGTTCGTGTTCGCTGGTATCAAGCGACAGGGGTTCGGCTACTTTCTCGGGATCATCTGGCCATCGACCGTACCCATCTTCCTGCGGCCACTCGTTGGACTGATCGAGTTCTTCTCGATCTTGATCCTGCGTCCTCTCACGCTCGCCATCCGGTTGTTCGCCAACCTCGTCGCAGGCCACCTGATGCTGGTACTGCTCATCGTTTCGGGCTGGGTCTTCATCTCGAGTGTGGGGGACATCGGCGCCCGGGCCGGTATCGGTGTCGCCTGGTTCGTGATGGGTCTCGGAATCTTCGTCTTCGAACTCGTCGTGATCGTTCTCCAGGCGTACATCTTCACTCTCCTCTCAGCTGTATACGTCCAAACCTCTCTCTATCCAGAGCACTAAGTAAATAAGTAAGGAAGGATCTCTCTATGGATCAAGCAGCAGCAGAAGCCCTCGCCGGTGCGTTCAAGCTCGTCGGCTACGGCCTCGCAGCTATCGGTCCCGGTATCGGTATCGGTATCGTTGCAGGTAGCGCAATCGAAGCGATGGCACGACAGCCTGAGGCAGCAGGCCTCGCTCGAACGACGATGTTCCTTGGAATCGCGTTCACCGAGGCGTTGGCGCTCATCGGCTTCGTTCTGTTCTTCATCGCTTAGGCAGTGATCATGTACATGGCACTGAACCTGATCCTGGCGACTGAGGCCGTTACGCCGACTGCTGAAGAGTCTGGCGGCATCGACCTTCTTCTCCCTGCACCCGAGGAGTTGATCGCTGGATTGATCGCGTTCAGCATCATCTTCCTCGTCGTGTGGAAGTTCGCGCTTCCAACGCTCAAGGCGACGCTGCAGCAGCGTCAGGACGCCGTCAAGTCTGAACTCGAATCTGCAGAGAAGTCCAAGCAAGAGGCAGCGACGCTTCTCGCCGACTACAAGGCACAGGTGGCTGGAGCCCGCAAGGAAGCGGCACAGATCGTCGCAGACGCCCGCGAGCAGGGTGAGGCGGTCAAAGCCGACATCATCGCTCGTGCCGAGGCCGAAGCCGACCAGATCAAGGCTCGTGCCCACGAAGAGGTCCTCGCCGAGCGTGAGCGTGTCGCCGGTGACCTTCGACGTCAGGTCGCCGAACTCTCCATCGATGTTGCCGAGAAGGTCGTCACGTCGAGCCTCGATGCCGAAGCGCAGCGGGTACTCGTCGACCGGTACATCGAAGAACTCGGTGGGGTGCGGTAGCCGATGAACGACCCGACCGCCATAGCGAGCATGATCGACGGGTACGCGTCGGCTCTCCTCAGCATCGCCAACGCCGAAGGCGAGGGCGTAGCCGATGAGATATATCAGGCAGCACAGGCCCTCAACGGACACGCCGAACTGATCGACACACTGTCCGACTCGCGTATCCCCGCCGAACGCAAGCAAGGGATCATCGATGATCTCCTCGGATCGAAGGCTTCGAAGGCTACCGTCGCGGCGATCACGTTCATCGTTGCTGCGGGCCACGCCCGTCACCTCGGGGACATCGCGACGAAGCTCGCCGAGCTCGCAGCGGCAGCAGAGGGCGAAGTGGTGGCTGAAGTACGCGCACCGCTGGATCTGGATCCGGATCAACTCGAACGCCTGACGGCAGCGCTGTCGAAGGCCACGGGCAAACGTATCCAGGTGAAAGTTGTAGTCGACCCCTCCGTCATCGGTGGTGTGGTCGCAAAGGTCGGAGACACCGTGCTCGATGGATCGGTCGAGAGCCGATTCACTGAGCTTCGAGAGCAATGGGGCTGATGCACGATGGCTGAACTCACACTCAACACCGGAGATATCGCCGCGGCGCTCCGGTCGAACCTCGAGGGCTGGTCGCCCTCGCTCGAATCAGAGACCATGGGCTACGTCGCCTCCGTCGGTGACGGTGTTGCACGTGTCATCGGTCTCCCGAACGCCATGGCGTCGGAACTCCTCGAGTTCCCCGGCGGTCTGTTCGGTGTCGCGCTGAACCTCGATGAGGACAGTATCGGTACCGTCATCCTCGGTGACGCATCCGGCATCGAGGAAGGCGACGAGGTCCGCTCCACAGGACGGGTCCTCTCTGTTCCCGTCGGCGATGAAATGCTGGGACGGGTCGTCGACTCACTCGGTGAGCCGATCGACGGCAAGGGGCCGATCAACACGACCGAGCGGCGCCTCCTCGAAACACAGGCACCTTCGGTGGTCGAACGCCAGCCGGTATCGGAACCTCTCCAGACGGGGATCAAGGCCATCGACGCGATGACGCCGATCGGTCGAGGGCAGCGTCAGCTGATCATCGGAGACCGCCAGACGGGGAAGACCGCCATCGTCGTCGACACCATCCTGGCCCAAAAGGGCCTCGGCGTGAAGTGCATCTACGTTGCGATCGGTCAGAAGAACTCAACGGTCGCTGAGGTCGTCGATATCCTCGAACAGGCCGGTGCGATGGAGTACACGGTCGTCGTCAACGCATCGTCCTCCGACGCTGCCGCCCTCCAGATGTACGCCCCGTACGCCGGGTCGGCGATGGGCCAGCACTGGATGTACAAGGGTGAAGATGCCCTCGTCATCTTCGACGACCTGACGAAGCAGGCGATTGCGTACCGCGAGATCTCCCTGCTTCTGCGTCGTCCACCGGGACGTGAGGCGTACCCGGGCGACGTGTTCTACCTCCACAGCCGGCTCCTCGAACGCTGCGCCAGGCTCTCAGACGAGCTCGGCGGAGGGTCCCTGACGGGCCTTCCGATCATCGAGACCAAGGCGAACGACGTCTCGGCGTACATCCCGACGAACGTCATCTCGATCACCGACGGACAGATCTTCCTCGAGACCGACCTGTTCTTCTCCGGCATCCGTCCGGCGATCAACGCTGGTATCTCGGTGTCCCGTGTCGGTGGCGCAGCCCAGGTCAAGGCGATGAAGAAGGTCGCAGGCCCGCTGCGCCTCAACCTCGCCCAGTTCCGTGAGCTCGAAGCGTTCGCAGAGTTCGGTTCAGAGCTCGACGCCACGTCACTTGCACAGCTCGACCGTGGACGCAGGGTCGTCGAGGTCCTCAAGCAGGGCCAGTACCAGCCGGTTCCCGTCGAGGAACAGGTGTTGACGATCTACGCGGTCACCGAGGGCCACCTCGACGACACGGATCCCTCCAAGGTCGCGGCTTTCGAGAGCGGCCTCCGGGAGTTCGCACGGAGCAGGTACGGAGCCGTGCTCGCAGCGATCGCCGACACGGGTGAGTTGCACGAAGAAGAACTCGTCGCGTTGATCAACGCCTACAAGGACTCGATCGACGACGGTGACACGACCGGCGAGCTGGGGGTCTAGTAGACCGTGGCATCCGCCGAAGTACGCCAGATCCGCCGACGCATCAAGAGCGTCGAGTCGACGATGAAGATCACGCGCGCGATGGAACTCATCGCAACGGCGCGCATCGGCAAGGCTCAGGTTCGCGTTGCCCAGGCCAAGCCCTACACGCAGAAGATGAACGATGTGATCCGGAACATCGCTGCTGCGACCGGTTCGTTGTCCCATCCGCTGCTCGAGACGAGAGACGTCGAGACCGTCGGTGTTCTCATCGTCACCTCGGACCGCGGTCTCGCCGGCGGCTACAACTCTTCGGTGATTCGACTTGCTGAAGCAGCGGTCATCAAGCACCGTTCCGAGGGCAGGAACGTACGCATCTACGCAGTCGGTGGCAAGGCACTCGCGTACTTCCGGTACCGCAAGTACCCGATCGAGCGTTCATGGCTCAACATCACCGACACACCGGGGTACGGAGACGCACGCGCGATCGCGAACGTACTCCTCGACGAGTACGCGAGCGAGCACGTCGATGCCGTCGAAGCGTACGCAACGGAGTACGTCTCGGCGTTGACTCAGAACGCGATGTTCTGGCCCGTGCTTCCGATTCAGCCCCCCGACGTTGAAGGTGACGCGGTCATAGAACCGGTCGGTTACACCTTCGAGCCGTCGGCTGAGGAGATCCTCAGCAGGCTGCTCCCGCGTTACCTCGAAGGAACCATGTTCGGCATGCTGCTGGAAGCATCAGCATCCGAGCACGCCGCACGGCGTCGCGCCATGAAGGCAGCGACGGAGAACGCAGAAGAGATGACGCGCCTGTTGACTCGCGAGGCGAACCAGGCACGTCAGGCAGAGATCACAACAGAAATCAGCGAGATCGTCGGCGGCGCTGAGGCGCTGTCGGGCGGTTGAGAGTTCACATGAGAAACACGGAGAGCACCACATGAGCGTGACAACCCTCGCCTCCGGTCGCATCGTCAAGGTGGCGGGCCCGGTTATCGACGTCGAGTTCCCGCCGGATGCATTGCCGGAGATCAACTACGCCATCGAGGTGGATCTCGAGGTCCAAGGCGTCAAGTCGACCCTCATC
>JAJRYI010000255.1 GCA_024275815.1 Actinomycetes bacterium
AGGCGGACAGGCGAACCATGACTACAGAATCCAACATCACACTCGAGGCAGGTATCCCCGACGGTCCGATCGAGGAACGCTGGACCAACCACAAGTTCGCGACGAAGCTCGTGAACCCTGCAAACAAGCGCAAGTACGAGATCATCGTCATCGGGACGGGCCTTGCCGGTGCGTCCGCGGCGGCGTCGCTCGGCGAGCTCGGCTACAACGTGAAGGTCTTCACCTACCACGACTCAGCCCGCCGAGCGCACTCGATTGCAGCTCAGGGCGGTATCAACGCCGCAAAGAACTACCCGAACGACGGCGACTCGATCTACCGGTTGTTCTACGACACGGTCAAGGGTGGCGATTACCGCTCCCGTGAGGCCAACGTCTACCGCCTCGCCGAGGTGTCGAACGCCATCATCGACCAGACGACCGCCCAGGGCGTCCCGTACGCACGCGAGTACGGCGGCCTCCTCGACAACCGTTCCTTCGGTGGCGCTCAGGTATCCCGCACCTTCTACGCACGGGGCCAGACCGGCCAGCAGCTGCTCCTCGGTGCGTACCAGGCGCTCGCTCGCCAGATCGATGCAGGCTCGGTCGAGTTCTACAACCGATCCGAGATGCTCGATATCGTCGTCAAGGATGGTCGAGCCGTCGGCATCGTCGTTCGGAACTTGATCACCGGCGAGATGACCTCGCACTCTGCACACGCCGTCGTGCTCGCCACCGGTGGGTACTCGAACGTGTTCTTCCTCTCGACGAACGCCATGGCGTGCAACGGCACAGCGATATGGCGAGCTCACCGAAAGGGAGCGCTCTTCGCCAACCCGGCGTTCACACAGATCCATCCGACGTGCATCCCCGCATCGGATGAGCATCAATCCAAGCTGACACTCATGTCTGAGTCGCTGCGCAACGATGGGCGTATCTGGGTACCGAAAGATGCCGCAGACAACCGGCCCCCGAACGAGATCCCCGAGGATGAACGGGACTACTACCTCGAGCGCCAGTACCCGGCGTTCGGCAACCTCGTTCCCCGCGACGTTGCCTCGCGAGCTGCGATGCGCATGATCGACGAGAACCGGGGTATCGGACCGCTCAAGAACGGCGTCTACCTGGACTTCGCCAGTTCGATCGAGCGTCTCGGCAAGGCCAAGATCGAGGAACGCTACGGGAACCTGTTCGAGATGTACGAGCGCATCACAGACGAGAACCCGTACGAGGTTCCCATGCGCATCTACCCGGCACCGCACTACACCATGGGTGGGCTGTGGGTCGACTACAACCTCATGACGACGGTCCCGGGGCTGTACTCGATCGGTGAAGCGAACTTCTCGGACCACGGGGCGAACCGTCTCGGTGCCTCGGCACTGATGCAGGGCCTTGCAGACGGGTACTTCGTCCTGCCGTACACGATCGGCGAGTACCTGTCGGACTATCTGAACACCGACCCGGTGTCCACCGATGATGCGGCGTTCACCGAGGTGATCGAAGACGTCAACAGCCGTACCGAGAAGTTCCTCGCGATCAACGGGACACAGTCGGTGGATCACTTCCACCGCCAACTCGGCAAGGTGATGATCGAGTACTGCGGCCTTGCAAGGAGCCGTGAGGGCCTCGAGAAGGCCATCGTGGAGATTCGCTCGATCAGGTCCGAGTTCTGGAGAGACCTGCGGGTCATTGGAACCTCCGACACGCTGAACCAGTCCCTCGAACGGGCAGGGAGAGTCGCCGACTTCCTCGAGCTCGCCGAGCTCATGTGCATCGATGCCCTCAATCGGGAGGAGAGCTGTGGTGGCCACTTCCGACTGGAGCATCAGACCGACGACGGCGAGGCGAAGCGTGACGACGAGAACTACGCCTACGTCGCCGCCTGGGAGTGGGTCGGGGAGGGCTCAGGGTGGAACCTCTCCAAGGAGCCACTCGAGTTCGAGTACGTTGCTTTGACGCAGAGGAGCTACAAGTAATGGATCTCACACTGAAGGTCTGGAGGCAGGCCACCGCAGATGCGAAGGGCGAGTTCAAGACGTACAAGGCCACGGACGTCAGCGAGGAGTCGTCATTCCTCGAGATGCTCGACCAGGTCAACGAGGAGCTCAACGCAGCGGGTGAGGACCCGATCGCGTTCGATCACGACTGTCGTGAGGGTATCTGCGGCATGTGTGGCCTCATGATCAACGGCAGCCCGCACGGTCCACAGTCGGGGACTGCGACGTGTCAGCTCCATATGCGCAAGTTCTCCGACGGAGATGCGATCACCATCGAGCCGTGGCGCGCTACTGCGTTCCCCGTCGTCAAGGACCTCATCGTGGACCGGGCACCGCTCGATCGAATCATCGAAGCCGGCGGGTACATCTCGATCAACACCGGGGCTGCCCCCGACGCGAACATCATCGCTGTGCCCAAGGAAGCCGCTGAGGCCGCCATGGACGCTGCGGCCTGTATCGGCTGTGCAGCCTGTGTCGCTGCATGCCCGAACAGTGCAGCGAACCTGTTCACAGCAGCGAAGATCAACCATCTCAACCTGCTGCCGCAAGGTCAGCCAGAGCGCTACATGCGCACGGTTGCGATGGTCGAGACGATGGAGGAGTACTTCGGTTCGTGCACGAACTACGGCGAGTGTGAAAAGGCGTGCCCGAAGAGCATCTCGATCGACTTCATCGCCCTGATGAACCGCGACTACGTCAAGGCACAGTTCAAGAACCTGGTCAAGAGCGGGCAGAGGTAGCAGATGCTGTCCCCCCTTCAGGGGGGACAAGCGAGTCCTCGAGCGAGGGGGACCTGCGAGCCTGCGAGCGCGGTACGGCACGCGAGGACTCATGCACGGGTTGGTTCCACTTCGTGCTCGCTGGCTCGCATTCCCCCCTGCATCGCTCCTACGTCGCTCTGCCGTCCCCCTGAAGGGGGGACCGACTTCTCCCTGGAATCATCTTGCTCCCCAGCGCGTTGCCACCGCATCGACTCGAGGAGTTCCATGACCACACAGACCCGCGGGCGCGTACGCGTCCAAGACACAGCAAAGAGAGTTCGCGCCCAGATCGGTGGCGTCACCGTTGCAGACTCGGCTGCCGTCAAGATGGTGTGGGAGATCCCCTACTTCCCGACGTACTACTTCCCCCAGGACTCCGTACGCATGGATCTTCTGACTGACTCGGGGGAGACGAGACGCTCACCGAGTCGGGGAACCGCAGGCATCTACGACGTCACGGTTGGAGATCGCACCGCTGCTCAGGCAGCACGGGTCTGGAACGAGTCGAAGCTCGACGATGTAGCGGGGTACGTATCGTTCGACTGGGATGCGATGGACGCCTGGTTCGAGGAGGACGAGGAGGTCTACTTCCACGCCCGTGATCCTTACACACGCATCGACATCCTCCAGAGCTCACGGACCATCCGGGTCGAGGTCGATGGTGTCGTCGTTGCCGAGTCCGATCGAGCCCGCTTCCTGTTCGAGACGAACCTTCCCGTGCGGTACTACCTGCCCAAGACCGAGGTGAACTTCGCGTATCTGACAGCCACGAACACGGCCACCCACTGCCCGTACAAGGGCACGGCGAGGTACTGGTCGATCGCGACGACCGGAGAAGCCCACGAAGACGTGGTCTGGGGGTACGACGCCCCCCTCCCCGAATCACACCTCATCGCCGGGTTCGTCAGCTTCTACAACGAGAAGCTCGACATCTACGTCGACGGGATCCTCGAGAAGAAGCCCAAGACGAAGTTCGCGTAAGACCGTCCCCCCCCCTTCAGGGGGGACAAGCGAGTCTTCGAGCGAGGGGGGCCTGCGAGCCTGCGAGCGCGGTACGGCACGGCCTTGAACACAGTCCTCTTCCACTTCGTGCTCGCAGGCTCGCCCTCCCCCCTGCATCGCTCGTTCCTCGCTCTGCCGTCCCCCCTGAAGGGGGGACCGGAATGCGGAACG
>JAJRYI010000256.1 GCA_024275815.1 Actinomycetes bacterium
CAGCGGCTCCTCACCGCGCAACCCGAGGATGCGGCGCAGGCTGACGAAGTGGATGTTCATGGCACCCCTCGTCGGCCTGTTCGCCGTGTTCTTCGCCTATCCGTTCGGTTACAGCGTCTGGATCTCGTTCACGAACCTCACCATCACCAAGCCCGGCCAGACACGGTTCGTGGGTATCGACCAGTACCTCAGCCTCGCATCCAACAACACCTACATCGACTCGCTTCGCAACACGTTCCTCTTCGTCCTCGTCGCCGTCGGTCTCGAACTCATCATCGGGATGGCTATCGCTATGGCTCTCTACCGCCAAACGTGGCTCAAGAACGCCACCCGGGCGGTCCTTCTGACACCCATGTTCGTGACACCGATAGCGGTGGGCCTCATGTTCCGGTTCCTCCTCAACCAGCAACTCGGCTTGATCCCTCGTCTGCTCACGGTGTTCGGTGTCACGATCGACTTCTTCGGTCCGCGCCTCGCCCTCATCTCGATCATCCTCATCGACGTGTGGCAGTGGACGCCGCTCATGATCCTCATGCTCCTTGCAGGGTTGCAGAGCCTCCCTGCAGAACCGTACGAGGCTGCCCGCGTCGACGGTGCCGACGCGTGGTTCACTTTCCGCAACGTCACACTTCCTCTACTGAAGCCGGTCATCGTGGTCGCGGTCATCATCCGCGCCCTCGACGCGTTCAAGGTGTTCGAGTACGTGTTCGCGATCACCAAGGGTGGTCCGGGAACCGCCACCGAGACGATCCAGTATCAGGTGTACAAGACCGGTTTCCAGTTCTTCCGCCTCGGTGAAGCTGCAGCCATGGCACTGGTGTTGGTCGTCATCGTGCTGGCGATCGTCGTCGTCGGCTATCGAAGGATGGTGCCACGGTGATGAACCGGCTGCGCAGGGTGCTGATCGCAGTAGCGTTGCTCATCGTCGTCTTCCCGTACGCGTGGGTCGTCATCAGCTCGATCAAGAGCCAGGCAGACCTGTCCGACCCGACCCGGCTCGTCTTCACCCCGACCCTCGTCAACTGGAGGGCCGTCGTCGAAGGAGGGATTCTCGGGAGCGCAGCGACCTCGGTCGTGGTCGGTGTCGTCACCGTTGTGATCGCTCTGATCTCAGGAACGTTGGCCGCGTACTCGATATCGAAGTTGCGTACCGGGGGAGACAAGACACGGTTCACCGTCCTTCTCTCAGAGATGATGCCACCTGCCGTGCTCGTGATCCCTCTGTTCTTCCTCGCCCTCAGTGCAGGCGTGCGCGACACGCTCTTCGCCGTGATCCCGGCACACCTGACGTTCGTTGTCCCGGTGGTCACCTGGTTCATGATCGGGTTCTTCGATGCGGTCCCCGACGAACTCGAGGAGCAAGCCCGCGTCGATGGCTATGGACGTGTCCGAGCGTTCTCGAAGGTCGTGCTCCCACAGGTTCTCCCCGGTCTCGGTGCCGCTGCGATATTCGCCTTCATCCTGTCGTGGAACGATCTGTTCTACGCCCTGATCCTCGCCGGTGGAAACACACGGACCCTGCCGGTGGCGATCGCAGGGTTCAATACGTTCCGTGGCGTGGAACTCGGCACCATGTCGGCGGCGATCCTCATATCGGTCGTTCCGGTGCTCACTGCCAGCTTCTTCGTCCAGCGAAGACTCATACAAGGTTTGTCAGGCGGAGGAGTGAAGGGCTGATGGCAGGTATACGACTCGAGCGACTCACGAAACGCTACGGCTCCAAGAACGTCGTCGATGGTATCGACCTCGAGATCGCGGAGGGACAGTTCACCGTCCTCGTCGGCCCGTCCGGCTGCGGCAAGACCACGTCCCTCCGGATGATCGCCGGCCTGGTCGAACCGACGTCGGGTCGGATCTACATCGGCGACCGTGATGTCACCGATCTGGAACCCAAGGATCGCAACATCGCCATGGTGTTCCAGAACTACGCCCTCTATCCGCATCTCTCGGTGCGCGACAACATCTCGTTCGGACTGCGGGCACGCAAGAAGAGCAAGGCGGTAATCGATGAGCGGGTCGAGTACGCAGCGCATCTCCTGAACGTGCGGGAACTTCTCGACCGCAAGCCCGGCGAGCTATCGGGAGGCCAGCAGCAGAGGGTTGCCATCGGGCGGGCGATCGTACGCCAGCCTGAGGTCTTCCTCTTCGACGAACCACTGTCGAATCTCGACGCTAAGTTGAGAGTCGAGATGAGGACGGAGCTGCTCCGTCTCCAGCGGGCGCTCGGTGCCACCATGGTGTACGTGACGCACGATCAGGAGGAGTCGATGGCTCTCGCCGATGAGCTGGTGGTGATGAACGCAGGGAGCATCCAGCAACGCGGCAGGCCCCAGGATGTGTACGACCACCCGACGAACACGTTCGTCTCTACTTTCATTGGAAGTCCGGCCATGAATCTGGTCGAAGGCGAGATCGCCTCTGGTGTCTATGAGGGTCGCGGTATCCGTATCGCTGTACTCGATGGCCTCCCGGGGCCGGTGACGCTCGGTGTACGTCCCGAACACATTCATTTCATCGATGACCTGCCGAAGGAGGAGGCGACGGAACCCTTCGAAGCACTCGTCGATGTCATCGAGCCTCTCGGAGCACGAGCGATGCTGTCGCTGCGAGTTGGGGGGAGCCAACCCCTGCGAGCAGTCGTCGACTCGCGGTGGCTTGGTGGTCTCATCGAAGGGGAGTTCTCTGAGTTCGTCTTCGACCGGAACCGACTCCACTTCTTCCGATGAGGAGTATCGCGGGTGAGACGACCGCCGAACTCGTACTTGCGCTCGAGGTCGCCGAAGCAGCAGGGGACCTGCTGCTCGACTACGCGACTCGAGATGTCCGGAAGCGGCACAAGAGCGGCCGCGAACTCGTGTCGGAGGCTGACTTCGCTGCGCAAAGGCTGATCGTCGACACCATCCGAGAGACCTTCCCCTCAGATGGCGTCGTCGCGGAGGAATCGATCAGGGTCGTTGGACGTCCAGAAGCCGGCCGGCGGTGGTTCGTCGATCCCCTGGACGGCACAACGAACTTCCTGAAGGGCCAGGCGAGATGGGGTACTTCGATAGCGTTCTACGATGGTGCTGGCGGAGCGATGGGTGTCGTGACCTGCCCGCCACGAGGTGAGACGTACTACGCGAGCGTCGGAGGCGGGGCGTACCTCGGAGAGGAACCACTCACCTGTTCCGATGTCGGGAACCTGGCTGATGCGGTCGTCACCTCGGGGTTTCCGTACGACTTCTCGAACGGATCGAATCTCGAAGAGTGGGCGGCGATCACGCCCCAGGTGCTGACTGTGCGCTGTCTTGGTGCAGCAGCCCTGGATCTCTGCGACGTCGCGAGTGGCCGAAGCGATGCGTTCTGGGAGCAGGGGCTCGGCCTATGGGACACCGCCGCGGGGGTCGTCATCGCGGCCGAGTCGGGGGCTCTCGTGACGGATATGGAAGGTGCCGTCTTGACCGAGCCTTCGCGTGACGTCGTCGTAGCGAATCCGGAACTTCATCGCAAGGTCCTCACTTGCCTTCGATCCGGATCGGCGGAGATACCGGTCGTTGCGCGAAGCTGATCTTCGGTACGGATGTCCGGTTCAGCACAGCGAGTGAGCTTGCACGGATCTCGCGCCGTCGCCCGATCGAGTCGGGTCGCGCCGAGAGGGGAGACGATCAGCATTGGCGCTAAACTCCCGTTCGAGATTCACCCGTGAGGTGGATCGATGGATGGGCCTCAACCTGGTGGTGAACTCATGAACCGCATTCTGGAAACTCGTGTGCTTGCTCCAGAGGTCAAGTACTTCCGCATCGAAGCACCGAAGGTGGCTCGGAAGCGCAAAGCAGGCCAGTTCGTCATCATCCGGGTGACCGGTACGGGGGAGCGGATCCCGCTCACCATCATGGACTCGAACCCCGACGATGGGTGGATCTCCCTCATTGTCCAGGGCGTTGGCAAGACCACACGAACCCTCAACGAGCTCGAGACCGGCGACTCCGTCCACGACCTCGCCGGGCCTCTTGGTATGCCGTCTGAGATCCATGAGTACGGACGGGCAGTCGTCATCGGAGGTGGTGTCGGTACCGCCATCGCGTACCCGACCGCTGTGGCTCTCGCCGAGGCAGGCAACGACGTGGTCTCCATCATCGGTGGGAGGAGCCGAGAGTTCGTGCTCCTCGAGGACGAGATGCGCGCCGTGTGCACCGAGGTGTACCCCACGACAGACGATGGCAGCTACGGATATCACGGCTTCGTGACGGACAAGCTCGCCGAACTGATCGCAGATGGCCCCAGTATCGATCATGTGATCGCCGTCGGCCCCGTCCCCATGATGCAAGCCGTTGCCGAGGTGACCCGGCCCCACGGAATCGACACGGTCGTGAGCCTCAACCCGATCATGGTGGATGGAACCGGGATGTGTGGAGGCTGTCGGGTCTCGGTCGGCGACGAGACCAAGTTCGCTTGCGTCGACGGTCCCGACTTCGACGCCCATCAGGTCGATTTCGAACTCCTTGCCCGACGCAACAGGACCTACTCGGCGTTCGAGTACTACCGCAACGAAGAGTTCACAGAGGAGCACATACACGTCGATCCGGTGGGGTCGTCCTGATGGCTCGCGAACTCACCCGCAGGGAGCGGCTCAAGATCCCCCGACATGAGATGCCGGAGCAGGATGCGCACGACCGGTCGGTGAACTTCGAGGAAGTGAACCTCGGATTAACCGCCGAACAAGCCGTCGCTGAGGCGGAGCGGTGCCTCCTTTGTGCGAACCCGACCTGTATCGACGGATGTCCGGTGGGCATCGACATACGCGAGTTCGTCCGTCTCGTGGCTGATGAGCAGTTCGGCGACGCGGCCGACGTCATCAAGCGGGACAACTTCCTTCCTGCCGTCTGCGGGCGGGTGTGCCCCCAGGAGGATCAGTGCGAAGGCGCATGCGTTCTCGTCAAGAAGTACAAGCCCGTTGCCATCGGTCACCTCGAACGGTTCGTCGCCGACTACGAGCGTGAGCGTGCTGGTTCGACCTCGGTGAAGACGATCACCAAGACCGGGAAGCGTGTCGCCGTCGTCGGCAGTGGACCCGCCGGACTTGCGTGTGCAGCAGACCTGATCCAGGCCGGGCACGACGTGACGGTGTTCGAAGCCTTGCATGAGCTCGGAGGTGTGCTCGTCTACGGGATCCCGGAGTTCCGCCTTCCCAAAGAGATCGTCAAGGCCGAGGTGGACCAGCTCGCAGACCTCGGTGTCCGATTCGAGATGAACGCCGTCATTGGAATGATCGACACGATCGACGAGTTGCTCGCCGAGGAGGGGTACGACGCAGTGTTCATCGGCGTCGGTGCCGGTCTGCCGAGGTTCCTCGGCGTGCCCGGGGAGAACCTCGTCGGCGTGTACTCGGCGAACGAGTTCCTGACACGCATCAACTTGATGCGTTCCTACGCTCCCGATGCTGAGACCCCCCTGCTCGACCTGTACCGCAAGACCGTCGCTGTCTTCGGTGGTGGCAACACGGCAATGGACGCGGTGCGCACCGCGCGGCGTCTCGGTGCCGATCCAGCGACCATCTTCTACCGCCGCAGTGACGCCGAGATGCCTGCACGTGCCGAGGAAGTACACCATGCCAGGGCTGAGGGCATTGGGTTCGAGACGCTCGTGTCACCGATCGAGTTGCTCGGCAACGAGGACGGCTGGCTCACGGGCGCCCGGTTCCAGCGGATGGAACTCGGTGAGCCCGACGACAGTGGACGCCGTCGCCCCCAGCCGATCCCGGGGGACGAGTTCGAGGTTCCCATCGACGTTGCCGTTGTCGCCATCGGCAACGAACCGAACCCGCTCATCCACAGAACCGCCCCCGACCTCGAGCAGACAGCGTGGGGCACCATCGTGGCCGATCCTGAAACCGGCCGTACCGCCAAGAAAGCGGTCTTTGCCGGGGGTGACATCGTCACCGGGGGAGCAACCGTGATCCTGGCGATGGGTGCCGGACGCCGGGCAGCCGCCTCGATCAAGGAGTACCTCGACACCGGGGTCTGGTAGATCCCCGGTGTATCGAGATCTCGTCGATCTCGCGAGGACACCGACCCGCGTCACACAGCTTCTGACATCAGGTGTGTCTGGTCCGTCGGCAGGTGGACGCCGGTGATGCGGTAGCGGAAGAACACCCCACTTTCTCTCTGTGCGGTGTCCCAGTGCCACCCAACGCGCCCGGATGTCGCGATCGTGACCCCGGAGAACTCCGCCCTGGCATCGACATCACCACCGAAGGAGTAGAGGTCGAAGGCCTCGTCGTCGGGATTGCCCCACCGTTGGAGTGCCAGCTCACGGAGCCGGCCGACACGGTCGACTCCGATGGTGACGTCCACGGTGCCGTCCCCGACCGGGACGGCGACCGTTGCATGGGTCTCGTCGATTCCGGTCCATGCCGCACCCATCTGTGGGGTGAGGGCTTGTGGTGCCCAAGCAACTGTCTCGGCGGCGAGACGACCCGCCGCGCTGCGGTCCGTGTCGGGTCCGACACTTCGAGCTACGGGCAGGACGCCCCACAGACGGAAGTCGAGCGAGCCACGTCCACCCCGGTACGCGTCCCCACCCCGCAAGACGATGGGTGCGTCGCCGACCGTTGCTTTCCAGACGAACCCTTCACGGGCACGCAGTACCTGATGAGCGCGAAACGGCATCCACCGGTCGAGCTTGATGAGCCCTTCCATATCGAGGATGACGGTCGGGGTGATCGGCGTTCCCGGAGCGATCGTGTAGGAGAGGAACCGTCGCGCGGGCTCGGGTAGGTCGACGACCTCCATCGGGTCGAAGACAGCGACCGGACTCGACGGTTGCGCGAGATGCTCCCAAGCCTGGATCCGTTCAGATGCGAGTGATCCATTCACAGCGTGGACCTCCACCATTGCGGGACGAAGATCTCGGCAGTGGGCTCCGGCACCGGCACGGGTGCCGTGTGGAGTCGGCCGCGAACGATCGCCACGGTGAGGATCAGTGCACTGACAACGGCACCGACACTCGCAGCTTCCCACCAGATGATGGTGACGACGAGCGAGATCCCTGCGGCTACGCCGGCCAGCGGTAGCGAGAGACGCGACCTGCGTGTAACGGCGATGCCCGCAGCGATGAGCATGATCGTCGCCAGAAGCCAGATCCCACCCAACGCGATGATGGTCGGGTCACCCGGCCCACGACCAGGGAACAGGAAGGTGGGACCGCTCAGTTCGCCGATCTCGGCGAGGTTCCACGCCCAGACGAACCCCATGGCGTGGATCGCTCCGTGAACGATGAGTAGCCCGGCGACAAAGTGTTTCAGCATGGATCGACCTCCTTCAGGTCGGTGTGTCTTTCGTGTGTCGACCGATGACCCCACGGCAGTGGCGGGTCGGTCGAGCC
>JAJRYI010000257.1 GCA_024275815.1 Actinomycetes bacterium
ACCAGAGCCTGAGTCTTGGCTTCGGTTGCCGTGATCACCGCATTGACGGCGGCTCCGGCATCGAAACCGACGGGTAGCTGGATCACGAGGTTGATGGTTCCCGGAGACCACGACGTGAAGTGCCCGGAGGTGTCGGCAGCCCATGTCGGTTTGGAGACGCCGACGGTGGCATCGACAACCACACCCCCAACATCCTCTCGATGAACACGGTCGATCGTAGCGGCAGTGAACAGGGCGATACCCGGCCCACTCAAGCTGATCTGCGCGGTCACTTCATCGACGTGAGCCGCGAGATCCACGCGGGAGTACTCCATGGACACGCCGATATTGATGATCCAACGGGGCTGTCGCACTCCGGCTCCAACGGGTGCGGACGACAGCGCTTCAACAGGGGTTGTCATGTTCCAGACGAGCACACCGCGCTCGGGCGCAGCGATGGTGTGCAGGGTCGGGTCGTCTACCATCCGGCAGCTTCTTCGGGCGGAGTCGTTTTGGCGGCGAGATCCATGATTCGAGGCAGGTCCATGTGTGTCTCGAGCCAGTCGGCGAGACGGTTGTGCTGATCATCGAGTTGCCGAGCGAACGCCATCGAGTCCGGCTGGTAGCTGCGACCTTTGGCTCGTGCGAGCGATCCGAGGAAGTCGCTTCGGAAGGAATCTGCATCGAAGAGGCCGTGCAAGCTCGTCCCGTAGATAGTTGCGGCCGTGTTGACTCCACCTTCGTCCTCGCCATCGAAACAGAACCACGGGTTCTCACGAGATACAGGACGGCCGTACCGAATCTCGTATCCGTGGATCGGGTTGTGTGCAGCGAATCCGGAGCGGCGACGCACCACCTTCGGCTTCTCGAATCTGGTATCGACACGTAGCATCCCGAGACCCTCGACCGTGCCGGTACTGCTTTCGACATCGTCGTGGATGAGGTCGCCCAGCATCTGATAGCCGCCACAGATCCCGACGATCCACGCCCCGGTACGTTCAATGGCCGCTGCGATCCCCGTCTGGCGGAGCCAGGAAAGGTCGACGACTGTCGACCGGCTTCCCGGGACCACCACCAGGTCGGCGTTCAAGACCTCGTCTGGTCCGGTGACCCACCGTACGTGAACGTCGGGTTCGATGACGAGCGGGTCGAGGTCGGACGGGTTGGCCAGATGAGGAAGGCGAATCGCTGCGACACGCACGGGGCGGGGTGACCGCGTACCTTGAGACGCGATGAGGCCGACATCGAGAGAGTCCTCGACGCCGAGCATCGGCACGTCACCCATATGTGGCAAGACACCCAGTACAGGTACGCCGCTACGCGCTTCGAGCTGCGTGATACCGGACTCGAGCAGGGATGGGTCTCCGCGAAACCGGTTGAACACGACACCGACGATCTGTGAACGCAGCACCTCTGGAAGCAGATCGATCGTTCCGTGGGCCGCGGCGAACGCGCCACCGCGCTCGATGTCGACGACGAGTATCGCCGGGATGCCCGCAGCTACGGCGAGGGGAAGGTTGACGAGATCACGCTCGAGAAGGTTGATCTCGGCTGCACCGCCTGCACCCTCAGCGATCACCCAGTCGTAGTCGACTCGCAGCGACGTCAGCGCATCGAGGACCAGCGGACGGAGCCGGCGGGCCGTCTCGCCGTACCCGAGGGCGTCCGTCGTCGAGACCTCCTCACCCATCACCACGATGTGGCTTCGCTGATCCGAAGCCGGCTTCAGCAGGATCGGGTTCATTCGACGCTCGAGCGGCGCGTTGGCTGCAAGGGCTTGCATCGCCTGAGCTCTTCCGACCTCACCACCGTCTTTGGTGACGGCAGCGTGATTTGACATGTTCTGTGCCTTGAAGGGAGCAACGTCGAGCCCCCGTCTCGCCAGTGAACGACACAGCGCGGCGCTGA
>JAJRYI010000017.1 GCA_024275815.1 Actinomycetes bacterium
GGGCTTGCGTGTCGCGACGATGAAAGTGATGAACATTCCGACGAGGATCGCCGTGATGAATGCCAGCAGCGGAAGCGGCGTCCGATCCACTTTCTCGACGAGGTAGCCCACCACGATGGAAGTCGTCGTGGTGGTGTCTGATGCAGTGATCAGGAGGGAGGCACCCATGACGGCATGGTGTCACAGGCCCTCGATCCTGACAATGCGATATCAGGCGCCGCGTTTGGTGAAGATCTCCTGGTCGAACGGTTCGATCATGATGCACTCACCCGGGCACTCCTCAGCTGCCTCGACGACGGCCTCGAGTTGGGAGTCGTGGACGCGGGCGACACCGCGAGATCCGTCGGCGGCCTGGTTGCCGTCGAAGACGATCTCGGTGCCCCAGTGTTCGGCGCTCTCTTTGACGACCCACAGCCCATCATCACGCGCCTGGAACACGTCGGGTGCGATCTCCTCGCAGATACCGTCACCGGTACACAGATCCTGATCGATCCAAACCATCAACGATGCGTCAGCCATGTCCGTCCTCAGTTGGGGGCTACGGGCAGCGAGCATAGCCCGAGATTCGTCGGTCTCCGTCCGTTTGGTGCCATCCGTTTACCGTGAGGCAAGATGTCTGGACGCTGTAGCATCGGGCTTGGAGGCGACTGCGTGCCTGGTGGACGTCACGGACTTCAAATCCGATGAGGGGGCGAGAGTTCCCTGGCGGGTTCGATTCCCGTCCGCCTCCGCCACTGAGGGCTCTGGCGTCCAGAACCGCAACATATTGCGGTTCTGGACGCCAGACGCCTACTCGTTGCGGCCGATGAGGGGGTCGTCGCCCTCGTAGAGGTCGTTGATCCGGTCGCCGAGCTTGGCCATCACAGCTCGACGCTTGATCTTCAACGATGGTGTCAGCATCCCGTTCTCCGGTGTGAACTCTTCGTCCTCGAGAATGAAGGCCCGGACACGCTCGTAGTGCTTGATCGACGACTGTGCCCTGTTGAGCTCGGTCGTGAAGAGTTCCTTGACTTCCGGACTCTCGAGCAGAACCTTCACATCGGACGTACCTATCCCCTTGTCGGTGGCCCACTTGTTGAGGTACTCGAAGTCGGGCACGATCACAGCGATGTTGTACGGGCGCTGCTCGCCGTACACCATGGCCTGAGAGATGTAGCCGGACAGCGTCAGCTGCTCCTCGATCGGGGACGGGACGACGTACTTGCCGTTCTCGAGCTTGTACTGCTCTTTGATCCTGCCCCGGATGAAGAGGAACCCGTCCTCGTCGACGTGGCCGAGATCGCCGGTTCGGAAACCACGGTTGGGGGTGAACACTTCGTCGTTCGCCTCCGGCAGGTTGTAGTACCCCATCATGACGTTCGGACCGTGAACCACGATCTCGCCGATCTCAGGATCCCCCGTCACATCGGTGTCGATCTCGACGGTCACGCCTGGAATCGCCTTGCCGACGGACCCGATGCGTCGTGCGTTCTTGGTGTTGGCGGTCACGATGGGGCTGGTCTCTGTGAGGCCGTACCCCTCATAGACCGTGATGCCGACACCCGAGATGAACTCGGCGACTTCGGTCGAGATCGCTGCACCGCCCGAGAACGCGTACTTGAGCCTTCCGCCGAACGCATCACGGACCTTGCTGAGCACGACCTTGTCGAAGAACGAGTGCTGGAGGTCGACCATCCGGCTCCGGCTCCCTCGCTTGGCGAGTTGCTCACGCTTGATAGCGTTGCTCACGGCTGCATCGAAGAGGGCCTTCTTGACACCGCCCTCGCCTTCCATCATCTTCTGAAGTCCGTCGTACACCTTGTTGAACACCGTCGGTACCGATACGAGGATCGTCGGTTTGATCTCAGGCATGTCCCTGGTGAGTGTCTTGGCGCTCGTGAGTCCGGTCGATGACCCGAAGTAGATCAAGGCATGGAGTTCGACGGTCTGGCCGAACGAGTGCGCCCACGGGAGGAACGATGCAGAACGGTCATCCTGATCGAGGGGGAAGACCTCGGCGATCGCATTGAGGTTCGATGCGAAGTTGCTGTGCGAAAGCATCACTCCCTTGGGATCTCCAGTGGTCCCCGACGTGTAGATCAGTCCCGCAAGATCGGAGCCCGACACGGCGGCGACCGGGGCCGGAGCCTCAGATCCCCGTGCCATCAGCTCCGTGTAGTCGATCGCGTCTCCACCCGCAGGGTCATCGATGACGACGATCGACGACAACTCGGGGAGGTCCGACGCGATCTCATCGATCTGAGCACGTATGCCGTCGGTGGCGCTGAAGAGCACCTTCGCTCCGCAGTCCTTCAGGATGAACTTCCAGTCCTTCTGGGTTTGCGCCTCGTACATCGGCACCCAGGCAGCACCGAGGGAGTACGTCGCATAGGCACCGACGGCCCACTCGACCCGGTTGTCCGAGATGATCGCTACGCGGTCACCTTTCGTGACGCCGAGACTGGCCAGGCCACCGCGCACCTTCTCGATCGCTTCGCCGAACTCGCCGTACGTCATCCAGGTCCAGTCGCCGTTGTCATCGCGCTGACCGATGACGGGGTTGTCGGCGTACGCAGCGACACTGTTCGAGTAGAGATCTACGAGGGTTTCGATCTTGGTGCTCACGGAGGTCCTTTCGTCGACGCCCTCACATTAGGCGCCCCAGGTCACGGTGGATGGGGAGATTCGCGATATCCTGGCACGCATGGACGATCCGACCACTCTGGGCAGACTCATCAGGGTATCCCGCCTCGAGCGCGGTCTCTCACTCGGGCAACTCGCCTCGAAAGTCGGCCGGTCGTCGTCGTCGGTCCGACGGTGGGAGCGCGACGAGGTTCCCCCCGCCATCGGCATCCTTCCGGACCTCGCAGCGGCACTCGAACTCGACGAGGAGGATCTCCAGCGGTTGCGCCCCGGTGCCAACGCCGCGGCCTCCGATCCTTCACAGTCTTCTGAGGAGCCGATCACACGATCGACGATCGAGGGGGAGACCGTATCGAACGGTTCTGTCACCAAGCCTCAACCCGCTGAAGTGCATCCCGACGGGGCATCCAAGAGTGCCGGAGGGCTGTTGCGCGACGTGTCCCAAGCGTTCTTCGGGAGCAAGTCGTCGTGGATCGGTTGGGTCAGGGGAATCATGACCGCTGTCGTGTTGATCGTGCTGCTCGTCGTTCTCCTGTGGGCGCTCGGTGAGCTCTTCGATGCCCTGCGCGAGGTACTCGATTCGTTCGATGTTGGGACAGCCGGATAGCTGAGCCGTCGAACCGGTGAGGTTCCTCGGTCCGAGTTCCGACGGTGTCGCTCACCCGATGAGTGCCCGTACGAGGAGTCCGAGGGCAGCAGCCGCAGAGATGACGAGTATCGCCATGCGGACACGCTCCGTCGGGATCTTGTCTTTGATCAGTGATGACAGAAAGTAGCCGACGATGACCGCGGGAAACAGCACACCCGACACGACGAAGTCCGATCGCGAGATGTTGCCCGAGATGGCCCTGAAGAAGATCGAAATCGAGATGCCGATCGTGAGGATGGCTGCGATCGTCGGGCGAATCATCCGTGCCTCTGCGCTCGAGTAGAGAAGCGCGATCGCCGGGCCTCCGATCGAGGCGACGATACCCGTGGTCCCCGATGCGATCCCTGTCGTGAGCTGTGCAACCGATGTGCGTCGTACATGGACACCCGTAGCGATGATGGCGACGGCAACGAGGACGACGATTCCAATGAATACGTCGAGCGTCTGCTGGGATGCAACTGCGAGCAGGGCGATGCCGGCGATGGCCCCCGGGATACGTCCGAGGATGATCCACCAGAAACCACTCAGGTCGATGCTGTGCCGTTCACGCCACACCATCGACAGGGTGAGCGGGAGCGCGATCATCAGCTGTGGCACCGGAGCGAGTCTCGTGTCGATGAGGGAGAGCATCGGCACAGAGACCAGGGCGAAGCCGATCCCGACCGTCCCCTGGATCGTTGCGGCCCCTGCTGTGATGGCGAGGGCCAGGACCCAGAGAGCGATGGACATGGGGGAACAGTAGATGGGCGTTGGGCTGCAGCGTTGTCAGCACATCGTTGCACGGTGATCGATCGAGGCGACGGACCGGCGGAACTCGGAACGTGAGAAGTCGGGACGATCAGTGGTGCTCAGGTAGCGAGCAGTTCGGGGTCGCCTTCGTGCACGGGGGGCCGAGCGAGGAGGTAGGACTGCCACACGACGATGGCCCCACCGAGGAAGCCGGCCGTGGCAAGGAGTACCACCATCTGTGTCACGGTCACCGTTGCAACCCCCTCCGTCAAGGTTCCGATCACGGTGACACCGAGGGGGAACACGACGACACCGATCACTGCACCGACCATGGCACCGAGAGGAGCGATGAACCACACTGGTGCCGGTGAGGCATCCGGATCGATGATCGATGAAACGGCCTTCGTTATGACGCCGAGCAACGCTCCCGAGAATCCGCCGACGAGGATCGTCATCCACCACAACGTCGATGCAGGCATAGAGAAGACGGGTTCGACAGAGTTCGTCTCGATTGCAGGTTGCAACGACGAGACGGCTCCAAGAGAGGCCAGGAACAGGAACATCGCAACGGCGAGGAACAGGCCTGCGACCGCCCCGACGATCAACGATGTTGCGTAGCTGGGTTTCATGGCGACGATTGTACCGGTGTCGTGTTCGTGAGTACCGGGCTATCGGTCACAGGAGTCCGGTGCGTAGATGCCGATCACGGTGTCATCGTCGGCGGTTCCTTTGACGGGTCCCCACAGGAGCAGATTGCCGGATGATCCCCCGATCACCTGGTAGATGTCGCCGAGTTTCGGATCCGTAGCGAACTCGACGGTCTCGCCGCTGTAGATCCTCTTGAGATCCGCAACGGTTGCTCCGATTCTCAACCCGCTCAGGGTCTCGAGGTCGGCGGCGTCATGCGTGAGGTCACCGAACGTGAGGTCCTGTCGGTAGCCGTTGAAGACCTCCTGGCCACCTGGCTTCGTCACGATCGCTGCGAACGGACCGAAGAACAGGACACGCTCGAGCTCGCCTTCGCACGTTCCGTACTGGCCCGTCGAGACCTGCCACCCCGTGTCGCTCGAGGGATCCCCGAAGCTCGCAACGAGGCGGCCCATGGCAGTGTCTGCTTCGGTTCCAAAGACGATGTCGGGGATGGCGTCGTCGTTGATACGGAGACCACCTGCGATCAGCTTGATCCTGTCGACGGGGATCGGTGGAGGGACCGGGTCGTATGGGTCGGCACCCGGGATCGTCGTCGTCGTACCGTCGTCGCCGGAAGTCGTCGTCGTGGCACCATCTCCGGAAGTCGTCGTCGTGGCACCGTCATCGGCAGTGGTCGTCGTCGTGTCGGCAGCCGTGCCGTCGTCGTCGGGTCGTAGCAGCTGGAACACCGCGACGGAGAGAGCGACGAGCAAGAGGCCGATGATGAGCCCGGTCAGGAGTGGGGATCCCGGCGGTTGTGCCGGTGGTGTCGTCGGTGGCTCCATCGGGGGAAGAGGATCGTCGCCCGACAGGTCGGCCAGATCCTCATACGGGTCGGTCCATCCTGGCGGGTTCGCGTATGGGTCTTGGGGATCGCTCACGCTGTGTTCCTGCTCGGTCGTTGATGCATTGTACGGCCTATCGGCTTTGCGCTGACGTCTCTTTGGGTTCGCTGCCCTCACCGGGGAGGCTCCCACCGTACTCCTCGATGAGCACTTCATCGAACGGTGCCGTGGCGACAAGGATCGACTGGCCTGTTGATGAGCGGGTGAGTCGAACCGGAATCTTGATCCTGTTGATGGAATCGATGTCGATTCCCCGGATACTCCATGCAAGGTTCACAGCCTCCGAGAGCCCGAGGGTGTCGGAGAGAACGAACGTGTTGGCAAGGCTTGCAACCGAGGCGGTGAGCTGTGCTGGAGAGTCGAAGGACTTGAGTTTCTTGAACAGTTCGATGATCACATCCTGCTGATGTTGATTGCGCAGCAGGTCACCGGCTCCGGGAACGGATCGCCAACCACCGTTCACTTTCTGTTGTGTATGTCGTGATCTGACCCACGCGAGAGCCTGTTCTCCGGTGGCGTTGGTGCATCCAGCAGGAAGGTCCAGTTTCGATTTTGCATCTCGTACCGGATACTCGACGCAGATCTCAACGCCGCCGACGGCGTCGATGATCTGTTCGAAACCATCGAAGTCGAACGTGGCGAAGTGGTCGACCTCGATGCCGGTGAACAGGCCGACCTGATACGCCAGCAGGGAAGGACCGTTGATCCCCTGTGATTCACAGCCACGCATGAGCGTGTTGATACGTCCCTGACGCCCGGTGCAGGGGTTCTCGACGTAGAGGTCTCTGGGCAGAGACACCATGAAGGGGTTTGCACCGTTCGTGGGCATCACGAGGTA
>JAJRYI010000258.1 GCA_024275815.1 Actinomycetes bacterium
GCCCGCCTCGTTGTCTGCCCCCGCGAGGACCCCTGCGTACTCGATCTGACGGAAGCAGCCGTCGGTGACGATGCCTGTGGGTGCTTCGGTGAGTTCGCCGAAGAGGACCTCAGCCGGCGGGGACGATGCGTAGGACACGACTAGGGGCCGGTCTCCTCCCGATTGTGAGAACAAGGTCGTATATGCCTCGCTCCAGTCCGACGCGACGGATACACCGTTCGTGAACAGGTCGGCCCAGTACGACTTCCAGTCATAGGAGCTGCCTTCGGGGAACGCGTCGATCGTTGCAAGGAGAAACGCCAGGCCCGGCGACGAGGTTGCAGGATCTTCGACGACGAGCATGTCCTCGTAGCGTGGATCGGTGAGTTCCTCGATGCTCGTGGGCGTAGGTACGCCGAGAGCGGCGAGTGCTCCGATGTCGTAGTTCACGCACACGTCGCCGAAGTCGATCGGAGTCACGACGTCGCCGGGTACGCGGAGTTGATCCTCGACTTCGACGATATCGGCTGCCGTATACGGCGTGAAGATGCCGTTGTCGATCGCTCTCGACAGGAACGTGTTGTCGACACCGAAGATGACGTCTGCGATCGGGTTGTCTTTCGTGAGGATCGCCTGGTTGACCATCGTCCCGGCATCACCAGCACTCTGGATCACGACCTCGAATCCGGTTGCCCGCGTGAAGGACTCGAGGAGATCGTCGCTCAGGGCGAACGACGTGTGCGTCAGGAGAACGACCTCCTTGGACTGGGACTGCGAGCTGCAGGCGGCTGCGACGAGTGCGAGGATCGTCAGAAGGATTCCGAGTCGCATCGGTGTTCGGGTCATGGCTGCTCCTGTTGTGTTCCGATGACCACCAGGAGGGCCCCATCGGAGACGGCTATCGTGCAAGGTGCGGTGTCGACGATGTTCGAGATGCCATGGGTCGTGCCACGCACGAGCTGGGCATCGTCGAGCTGCCAACGAAGTCCTGTGGTGGTGACACCGGATGCGGGGCCAACCGGGATGATCGACACGACCGTGCCGGGATCGGCGTCGAACACCAGGGGTCTCACATCGAGGACGGGGTGCAACGACCCGGTACCCGTGTGCCAGGTGATCGTCAGATCGTTCCATTCAGCAGCGGTGAGGCTGAGGGCGATGGCGATCAGATGGTCGACGCGACCGGCTTCCCCCCCATAGACCGTGACCTCGGAGGCTTCAGCGTCGTGTGCGATGTGGAGGGCCAGTTCGAGGTCCGATGCATCCTTGTCTCGGGGGAACCGCTCGATCGGCACGCCACGTTGCCTGGCATCCTCGAGGCCTTCTGGTGAGATGGAGTCGAGATCGCCGATGAGGAGATCTACGGCGATCCCGTGAGAACGTGCATGGTCGTACCCCGAATCCGCGGCGATGACATAGTCGTCGTCGCGCACGACAGGGGTGACGGTGAGGGACCCGCCGGTGAAGATCACCGTTCGGGGTTTCATGGGGTTGACAGTTTCCACTGCTTCCTCCGCTGGCATTACCCAGGCTCAGGTTCGGCGGGTCGGTGCTCGATGGCACCCTCTCAGCCCGATCGTTCGAGCTCCCCGGTGTGGTTCGTTGGCCACAGTGTACCGCACCCGGTGTTCATCGGGGCTGGCACCGTGCAGCGCCGTTCAACACGCTAGCGTGACGGTGATGACGTTCGACCTTGCAGAGATCATCGCGACACACGAGTTCGGCCCAGCGGTGGGTGACTCGCGCCCACTCTTCATCGCCATCGCAGGCGGTTCCGGATCGGGCAAGACGACGATCGCCCGTTCGGTGGTCGACCTCGTCGGTAGGGACAAGGTCGTGTATCTCCAGCAGGATGCCTACTACCGAGATCAGAACCACCTCGATCTCGATGAACGGGCAAAGATCAACTACGACCACCCGGACTCGATCGAGAACGAGTTGCTCGTCGAGCATCTCGATGCTCTTCGAAGCGGTGAGGCAATCGAGCGACCGATCTACGACTTTGGTACCCACACCCGTACCGCCGAGACGTACAGGCTCGTACCGGGTGCTGCGGTGGTCGTCGAGGGCATCCTCGTTCTTGCCGATGCCGCCCTTCGTGAGCGGTTCGATGTCAGGGTGTACATCGACACGGAACCAGACATTCGCTTGATCCGCAGGCTCCAGCGCGACATCGTCGAGAGAGGTCGCTCCGTCGAGTCTGTCATCGACCAGTACCAAAAGACGGTCCGCCCGATGCACTACCAGTTCGTCGAGCCCTCGAAACGATACGCCGACATCATCATCCCGGAGGGCATCAACACCGGTGCGATCGGGACGGTGTCCTCGATGATCAAGCACTTCCTCGATCAACGCGCTTGAGTAGTGTCGTGGCGATCAGCCACGGATGTCCGACTGGACCTGCCAGATCTCCACTGCTCGATCCACGACCTCCCTGCCAACGGCAGCGAACGCCAGATGGCCGTCGGTCGAAGCGTGGAACAGGTCGGCGCCGAACATCGTCGACTCCGTCGTGAACATCTTCTCCATGACGTCCCACGCGTTCGACTTGACGGTTCTCGGGTAGCGGCTTGCGACACGAGCGATCGCTGCATCCACCGACCTCGCCCGGACGCGGGCGATCCCCCTGGCGAGTTCGGGCAGGCGGGGGATCGTTCCGAGGTCCCCGATACCCGAGAGTGCAGTTGCGGGAACCGCTGCGTGCAGGCGGGAGGCAGCGGCGTCGTACTCCTTCTCGAATCGTGCGATCGGCGTGCCCCGCAGAGCATCGTTGGAGCCGACGGACAGGTACGCGATGTCGGGCCGTGCTGCAAGGGCCTCGTCGAGTTGCGAGTCGAGGACGTCTCGGATCTTTGCCCCGCCGACGGCCACGCTGATCGCTGTCACATGGAACCGTTCTGCGAGATGGAACGAGAGCTGACGTGGCCATGAGGCGTCGAGTGGATCGACACCGGGTGAGGTGACCGAGCTGTCGCCGAGGAACACGATCCGCAGCGGTGGGGCCTCGGGGTCGCCGAAGACGCCGGAGGGATCCTGGTTCTCGAGTGTTGGGAGGTCGTCGCGATAGATCGCCCGTGCCATCTGACCGGCGAGGACGACACCTGCGGTGAGGGGTGGTCGGATGAACTTCCAGGTTCGCATCGGCCCATTGTGCCAAATCTGGGGGCTATCGGAACGCTGCGCCTCCGATGCCGCCCGTGATCGGTGTCAGACGTCGAGTGCCCCTGGATCATGCGGCACGTCCACGGCGTACTGTTCGAGGATCTCGAGGGGGACGATGTCGAGTGCCGCGGCGTGGGTCGATGCCAGCACGACGGGTGCTGCTGCACCGTCGAGATGGGCTCTCAGCCAGTTCCTCGCCGTCACGCACCACCGGTCTCCCGGGACCAGGCCGGGGAAACGGAAGTGGGGGACCGGTGTGGACAGGTCGTTGCCTATCGAGCGTTGATGCTCGAGGAACTCCCCGGTCATGACGGCACAGATCGTGTGGCTTCCGGGGTCCTGAGGGCCGGTCTTGCAGTCACCGTCCCGGAAGAACCCGGTCACCGGATCGACGCCGCACGGTTCGAGCTGAGTCCCGATCACGTTGTGTTCCACGGCCCCCAGTATTGCGCACCTAGACGTTGAAGAGTCCGTACCAGGCCGCGTGTTCCCTCTTGCAGGTCGGGGAGTGTCAGACCTCGAGCACGCCAGCGTGAGTGGACACATTCTGCGTGCAGATATGGTGAGGCGGGAGTGCTACCGCTATGGTCTCTGCTGATGTTCGATTGGGACTTCTACGTGCAGGCAGCGGTATCGATGCTGGTGATCACCGCGCCGATCGACCCTGTGAAGGTTCTCTTCTTCAACACCACGATCGAACGTGACGGTAAGGCGCGTACTCCGTCGGCACTGCTCGTTTCGGTCGTTGTGTTGGGAATCCTCGTTGGGGTTGCCTTGGTCGGTCGTGAGTTCCTCGACCTGTTAGGTATCAACCTCGATGCATTCCGAGTGGTTGGGGGTGTTGTCATTGCAGGTATGGGCTTTGAGATGCTGTACGGCGGTGCACCGAGCAAGGCCCAGGGCCGCAAGATCGAAGAGGAAGGCCCGGCGGAGGACTCCGGTCTGATCATGCCTCTGTCCATCCCACTCATCGCGGGGCCGGGGGCGATCGTGACAACGATCTCGATCGCATCGGTGTCGGACGCGATCGAGCCGCTTATCGCTGCTCTCATCGGAGCGGTTGTCGTTGCGTTGGCGGCGTTCGTCGCCTTTCAATGGCTTGGCGGTGCAATCGCACGGCTCTCGCAGAAGGCCACTGCGCTGATGGTCCGCCTCGGCGGGCTGATCCTGGCCACCATCGGCGTGCAGATGCTCCTTGACGGACTCAAGAACTTCTTCCTGGCCTGAGGGTCCTTGCGCCCATGTCCGGGTGGGTGTGTCGCGATGGCGATGATGTCGGTGGTGTTGCACACACAGATCGGGCGGCCTGGGAGTTGGAGAGCGACGAGGGGGAATGCTCACCGTCGGACGGTGGGCGCCGAAGCGTTGAGTCTCCGCAGATCCTTTCGGAATCCGTTGTGAGTGCCGTCAGACGTTGAA
>JAJRYI010000259.1 GCA_024275815.1 Actinomycetes bacterium
CGCCTTGATCGTGCGGGAACTCCTCATCGCTGCTGGAGCGGTCTATGGATGGACCAGGGGAGTGACGAAGCTCGAGGTGCGCTACCTCGGCAAGGTGGCAACGTTGCTCCTGTACTTCTCTATCTCCTTCTTCTACGGAGGGGCAGGGTTCGCCGCGCTCAGTTGGATGACACCCATCGCCGTCGTACTCGGTGTGCCGGGCCTCGTCGTCTACTACTGGGTTGCGGTGCAGTACTTCTTCGACATGCGCGAAGCCGCCTCACAAGCTCGGTAGGATGCCAGCACGAATCCAGGAGGACACATGGACTATCCACAAGACTTGAAGTACGCAGAGAACCACGAATGGGTCCGCGTCGATGGTTCCCACGCCCGGATGGGTATCTCAGACTACGCACAGGACGCCCTCGGTGACATCGTCTTCGTCGAACTCCCCGAGGTTGGCCGTGTCGTGTCGGCAGGCGAGGCCTTCGCAGAGGTCGAGTCGACGAAGTCGGTGTCGGATGTCTACGCCCCCGTGTCGGGCACGATCGTCGAGGTCAACGCGGCGCTCGAGGACACGCCGGAGCTCGTCAACTCAGATCCGTACGGCGAGGGCTGGTTCGTCGTGATCGAAGTCTCGGACCCCGCCGAGCTCGACAACCTCATGGATGTTGCCGCCTACGAGGCCTCTACCGGCTGAAATCCAAAGGTTCAACCACACCTTGAGGGTTTCGCTGTAGGCTTGTGTCATGAGCGACGAAGAGCGACAGATTCCAGATGACGTCGAAGTAGACCCTGACCCGACGGTTTCCTGGGAACCGGAAGGGGATTCCCCGGGTCCCGAGTCCTCTTCGGGCCGTCTCGAAGGGGCGTTCGCGTGGGCTCTGACGATCGAAAGCGGCCCTCAGACGGGCCTCACCTACGTCCTGGGACCAGGTAACACGGTGGCCGGCCGTGGCCCGGAGTGCGACATCTTTCTCCCGGACGTCACCGTGTCGCGCGAACATGCTCGATTCTCTGTGGACGCCAACAGATTGTCGATGACCGATCTCGCATCGACGAACGGCACCTACGTCAACGGCACCCGCTGCGAAGCGGGGATGCTTGCAGAGGACGATCTTCTCATGATCGGCAAGTTCCACCTACGAGTGTCCAAGGGTCATGGCTGAGCTGCGGGCGGTCACCGACCGACGACCGCGGACGCACACGATCGGAGAGGTCATCAACCTCTTGCGCACGGAGTTCCCCGACATCACCGTGTCCAAGATCCGATTCCTCGAGTCCAAAGGCCTGATCCATCCCGATCGATCTGCATCGGGGTATCGCATGTTCGACGACGACGACATCCAACGGATCCAGTACGTGCTCACCGAGCAGCGGGACCACTTCCTCCCGCTGAAGGTCATCAAATCGAAACTTGCAGCCTGGGAGAAGGGAGACGCGTCGCCAGTGGCCCCCGATCACGGGCCACCCCCCGAGGCCTACTTCTCATCGTCAGGTGTGTCCCTGTCGGCCTCGGAGATCTCACGGTCATCGGGGTTGAGCAGAAGCCAACTCGAAGAGGTCATCGATGTGGGCCTCATCGAGCCCAGTGAGTTGCCAGACGGCAGCCAGATCTTCACCGATGCAGACCTCCAGATAGCCAGAGCAGCCCACCGCCTGCTCGCACGGGGTCTCGAGCCGCGCCATCTACGGGGTATCCGACTCGCCGCCGACCGCCAAACGGACCTGCTCGGCCAACTGGTCGCTCCACTGTTGCGCCACAGGAATCCGGACAACCAGCGTCGCTCCGCTGAGATCCTCGCAGATACGGCGAACGCGACCGCCCTCGCTCAAGAAACGTTAGTTCGCAGTAGGCTTCGTAAGCTACTTGAACACTGATGTTTGCTACTTCGATCGTCACACTCGCCCTCGTCACTTCACTCCTCGGATCACCTGCAGGAACGGTGCCGCTCACGACCGTATCTCCGCGCCCTGTGCCCAAGTTGACGGCCGAGCGATGGATCGTCTACGACGCCGACGCCGACGTCGTCCTCGCGTCGTGGAACGCCAACGAGGCCGGATCCATGGCCTCCGTCACCAAGGTCATGACGGCCATGCTCGTCATCGACAACACCGATCTCACG
>JAJRYI010000260.1 GCA_024275815.1 Actinomycetes bacterium
CTCTCGGCCGCTGCTTTCGGCCTCGTCGTGGTGACGTTCCGATGGTTGGCGGGCCACCGCAAGACGTATGAGCGTCAGGACAGGTTGCTGGCACTCATCGCCCCGATCGGCATGCTCATGATCCCCATCGTGTGGTTGCTGATGGTGATGGTGGGGTTCGGTGCGATGTTCTGGGCGACCGATCCCCGACTCGGGGCTGCCGGTGCTTTCAACCTGTCGGGGTCCTCCATCACCACGCTCGGGTTCGCTGCGCCCACAGGCGTAGGTCAGGAGGCGCTGGCGTTCACCGAGGCGCTCCTCGGATTGCTGCTCTTGACACTGTTCATCACCTACCTGCCGACCGTCTACTCGGCGTTTCAGCGACGCGAGCAGCGGGTGGCACTCCTCGAGGTCAGGGCGGGGACACCGCCGAGCGCACAGGAGATGCTGATCCGATTCCACGACATCGGCTGGCTCGACGAGTTGACGGCCGAGTGGTTGGACTGGGAACCGTGGTTCATGGAACTCGAGGAGACACACACCAACCATGCCGCCCTCGCTTGGTTTCGCTCGACGGATCCACACCGGTCATGGGTGACGGCATCGGGCACGATCCTCGATGCAGCGGCACTGTGGGTATCGACGTGTGATGGCCGACACGGAGCGAACCGCGCTGCTGCCGGGTTGATGATCCGTGCCGGGTACACCTCCTTGCGCCAGATCGCCGGGACGTTCGGTATCGAGTTCGACCCGGATCCCGCTCCGGGGGGCCAGATCGCCATCCAGCGGGCGGAGTTCGATGCTGCCTACGACGCCCTCGAGGAGGCCGGAATCCGGCTGCACGTCGACAAGGATCAGGCATGGGAGGACTTCGCCGGTTGGCGTGTCCACTACGAGGCTCCTCTCCTCGGTCTTGCAGAGATGCTTCGTGTCCCGTACGCCCCGTGGACGTCGGACCGTTCTGCCCCGCTTCGTCCCGGCTCGAGCCGTCGCCCTACAGCGCCGTAGACTCCGCGTATACCAAGAGGAGTGCACGATGGCCGGCGACACGCCGTACAACCGACTGCGTGAGCGGATATCGGGTCTCAGCGGTGTTGTGATGGTGATCGGTAGCACCGATACAGGCAAGACCACGATGGCGAAGATGCTGGTCGACGACGCGGTTGCAGCGGGGCGAACCGTCGCGTACGTCGATGCCGATATCGCTGCATCGACGGTCGGCCCGCCGGCATGTGTGGGGCTGAGGTTCGTGACTTCGACTCCAGACGTCGAGGCACTCTCGCGGCCAGACGAGCTTCGCTTCGTTGGTGCCCTCGAGCCACACGGTGTCGTGCTGCCCCACGTCGTGGCCGTCACATCGCTCGTCGACGTCGCACGCTCCCGCGCGGACCTCATCGTTGTCGATACGACCGGTGTCGTATCAGGCGTCGTTGGCCAGACGCTGAAGTATCACATCGCCGAGTTGACGAAACCAGCGCTCGTCGTCGCTCTGAGCCGGGGCAACGAGCTCGACCCGGTCGTTGGCATGC
>JAJRYI010000261.1 GCA_024275815.1 Actinomycetes bacterium
GAATCGATGTCGATGTTCGGACCGCCGTAACGCAACGCGTTGGTCAGCAGGTTCCGAACGATCTGACGAACCCGCACGGGGTCCGCGAACGCCTCTACAGGCCCATCGGCGACCGTCACAGACACACCCGCAGGGACGGTGAGATCACCCAGTACGTCATGCACGAGTTGCGACAGATCGATGATCTCGGGGAACACAGGGACGGCAGCATCCTCGGATCGTGCTGCGATGAGCAGGTCCTCGACGAGAGCATCCATCTCCCTGCTCTCTTCTGCGATGACTTCGAGCAGCTCCCTCCGTTCCGCGGTGGTGAACACCTCGTCGTAGGTGATGAGCTCTTCGGCCAGCCCGGCGACCGCTGTGAGCGGTGTCCGCAGCTCATGGCTCACGGATCCGATGAGCTGATCCTTCGAGGCAAGGGATTGCTCGATCCTGGCTCGAGTTTGCGCCCGCTCGAAGAACGCGCCGAAGATGTCCGCGATCGTTCGTAGGAACGCGTGGGTACGAGGCGTCCACGGATCGGATCCCTCTGATGCCACGAAGCCGACAGAGCCGAACCATCCGCCACCGACTTCGATGCCGGCGACGAGTCGCCGGTCGTCGGACTCGTCGACCTCGACCGTGTCGCCGCGTTGAAGCTTGTCACGCACCCCCGGTGTCTCGGCGTACGGGTGGACATCACCCACCAGCGCACGCGGTCGTGACCCCTTCGGAGTCCACACGGCGAGTACCTCAGCGACGGGTTCGCCGGATTCATCTGCCACGGTCCTCGTGACGACCACCTCATCGACGTTCGCAGCAGTCCCTATGGCGTCGAGGGCAGGGGTGATATCGGTCGAGCTACCCGCGAGCAGTACGCGCGATGAACGAGCGAGTGCCTCCTCGAAACGCAGGCGCCCGTCGAGAGATCCGATGAGAGAGTCGCGGACCTTCTCATCGTCCCGCCTCTGCCAGAACGCCGACGTGAGCCCCGCGAGAGTTCTCAGCAACACGAGATCATCCGTCCGCCAGACCCGCCGACCATCGTGGTCGCCTGCACCGACGACACCTACCCCCTCACCGTTCTGGATGATCGGAATGTTCACCTCGACCTGCACCCCCGCTTCCCCCCCGCGATCCCCGGCAGTGCCACGCGCCTCCTCGACGCGGAACAAGAACGGTGCCCCTCCCTCGAGATGTGAGCGAGCGCCGGGCATCTCCGACCAGGGCACCTTCGCTGCTCGGTCGAGAGATGGGTGGACGTGGCTATCTGCAATCACCCGCTCGACGACGACGGCACACAATCCGAGCTCTGGGTCTTGCACGTTCCTTTCGATGAACACGACAGACACGTCGAGTGCTTCGCGAATGGGCTCGAGCGATCGAGCGATAGCAGCGGCATCGTCATCTGCGACCATGGCACGAGATGCCCTTGCGATCGCGTCGGCGATCTCGATCCGGCGCCCGGTCGACTCACTGCCCTGTCTGGACACGATGACGAACTCCCGCACCATCGAGATCGTCGACATCCCGAACACCGCGACCACGATGATCCCCGCCACCAGGGTGTGCGTGCCGGTGTGATCCTGACCCAGATGAGAGAACGTTGAAACCGATGCGATCGCTCCCACGGTGATCGCGTAGAGGCCGATCCACCACGACCGTACTGACCGACCGAGGACCGCAACGACGAGCACGAAGTACGCGACCATGACGCCGATCGCTGCCGACGGGACACCGATGAGGACCATCGCAAAGCCGGTGAAGGAGATATCAGCGATGAGTGTCGGTCCGGTCGCTACACGCCGGGTCCGCAAGGCAAAAGTGGCGTCGACGACGAGGCCGAGGCCGAGCAACGAGATCACAGACATCGCCGGCCAGGCAAGCAAGAGCCAGCTCGTGATGGCAAGAACCACAGTGATCAGGCCCGTCAAACGGCGCATCTCATGCCAGCGCCCTGTTACGGCCGCACGCGTCGACTGTGATGTGTGGGGACTGTCGAGATGTGAACGCGAAAGCGTGGCAGCCACAGCACTCCGGATGGTCGTTGGACTATCCATCGGCGTGTCGTGAGGACGTGTTTAGCAGTTAGCCCAGTCCACGAAAGCGTTCGACCACAGCGGGACGGCGCCGCGTTGTGCGCACCGCTCCCGTAACTCGCGGTCGGTGGTCACGACGACGGTTCGCTCCTCGACGTTCTCGACGATCTCAACGATCTCGTCATCAGCCGTGCGATTCCGCGAGAACACGACGTCGACACCGCCGGTAGATCGAAACGACGACCGGCCCTCGGCGTCAGAGGAGTCGAACACGACGACCACATCCGATCGACAGGACGCAGCAAGTCGCTCGGCCTTCGCTACGACCGAGGCCCGCGCCGCGTGAGACGAGAAGTCCTGGTGCATGAACGTCGCAGACACGTTGTATCCGTCGATGATCACGAGAGATGGCTGCTGATCGATGACGGCCGAGAACGCCTCACGGGTGTCGGGTTGGATCCCACGAGGGATCGTGATCGGACAGGGTGCGTCACCGACCAGGTTCACACGCCTGGCTTCGCGATACGGCCGTTGTATCCGCTCCACCGTGTCGAGCCAGGCTGCAAACGCCACGGGATCCTTCGGTGGCTGGGCGAGATGTACGTCTCGCGTTCCAGAGACGGGCGCACGGCGCCGGGCGGCTCGATCGACCGAACGGGCTATCCGTTCTTCTGCAACCTCGAGAGCGGCCTCGAGTTCATCGACGCGCTCGGCGAGGCCCCTCCTCTCGTGCTCCCCCGAGCGAACCTCGGCCTCGTACTTCCCGATCGTGCGCAGCAGCCCCGCTCGTGATGCTTCCTCTGCCTCCTGGCGTCGATGCAGAGCTACCTCGTGTTCTGATCGCAGGCGCGCCATCCTCTTCTTGGCCTCGGCCAGGCGTTCCTCGAGCGTCTCGATCCTCTCATGTGCCCCTGAGAGATCGCTCTCGAGGTCACGGAGCCGCGCGTCCTTGGATATCTCGACGACCTCGAGTTCGGCATCCTCTGGGTTCTCGAGGAAGTTCCTTCCGGTGGCATCATCGACCCCTTCTTCGTCCCAGCGAGTCCGCACTGCATCCCTGAACGCTTCGTTCTCTCGAACCTCTCGAAGGAGGGACTCTTGAAATGGAGGAGGCAGAGTCCGCGACGAGTTCTTCGCCACACGGCGAAGGCGCGCAGGGATCGAATCGGCGTCCCGATCCGCCAGTTCACGACGCGCAACAGCGATCACGTTGTTGAGAACCGACCGCTCCTGAGGACCCGTCATCGGTTCGATCTCGTGTCCAACGATGCTGTCATCTTGACATGAAAGCACATGGTGCAATACTTGCGTGCAGCCCCATAGGGCGGACCATCAAATGAACACACCACTCAACGTCGTACTCATTCTTATATAGGCGCATCAGACCAAGCGATGCGCCCAACCCTCCGTGTCCCGGAGGGTTTCGTGTTTCCGGAGAAGACAAACCATGAGCGAGCAACTCACAGGCGCAGACATCCTCATACGGGCTCTCGAGCACGAGGACGTAGAGATCATCTTCGGCGTGCCCGGAGGAGCGATCTTGCGCGCGTACGACTCGCTGTACGACAGTTCCATCCGCCACGTTCTCGCCCGCCACGAGCAGGGTGGTGGTCACATGGCTGCGGGGTACGCCCACGCAACGGGCCGGGTCGGTGTGACCTTCGCCACATCGGGTCCCGGGGCGACGAATCTGATCACACCGCTCGCCGATGCCTACATGGACTCGATCCCGGTCGTGGCGATCACCGGCCAGGTCGGTTCCCGCTCGATCGGCCTCGACGCCTTCCAGGAAGCCCATACATGGGGAATCTCCATGCCCGCCACGAAGCACAACTACCTCGTCACCCAGGTCGACGAGATCGCCTCGACGATCCGCGAGGCGTTCCACATCGCGTCTACCGGAAGACCGGGACCCGTGCTCGTCGATATCACCAAGGATGCGCTCATCGGCAAGGCACCCTGGCGAGGCCCGGGACAACTCGATCTTCCCGGATACAAGCCTTCGGTGAAGGGTCATCCACGTCAGGTCACTTCTGCCATAGAGATGATCCTGGGATCGCAACGGCCCGTCCTGTACGCAGGGGGCGGCATCATCCGTGCCGGTGCGAGCGAGGAACTCCTCGCGTTCGCCACCCAACAGAATCTGCCGGTCGTCACGACACTCATGGCGAGAGGTGCGATCCCGGACTCGAACCCGTTGACACTCGGTATGTCCGGCATGCACGGCACGTACACGGCTTCCACGGCGATGCAACGCTCCGACCTGCTCGTCACGATCGGTGCCCGCTTCGACGACCGCGTCACCGGGGACCCTGCACTCTTTGCACCGGAAGCCAAGGTGATCCACGTCGACGTCGACCCAGCCGAGATCGGCAAGATCCGGAACGCCGACATCCCGATCGTCGGAGATGCCAAGGCCGTCCTCGGGCAGTTGATCGAGGCAGGAGAGCGTGCTCTCGAGGGCGCACCCGCCCCGGAACGTTCCGAGTGGTTCTCGACGATCGCTGCTTGGCAGAGGGACTTCCCTCTCGCCTACGACCAGCAACCTGACCGCCCGATACTCCAGCAGTACGTCATCGACGAACTCTCCAAGCGCACCGATGCCGACACGATCGTGATCGCCGGCGTTGGTCAGCATCAGATGTGGGCTTCCCAGTTCTGGGGGTTCGAGAAGCCCAACACCTGGATCAACTCCGGTGGCCTTGGAACCATGGGGTTCGCCGTTCCGGCTGCGATCGGGGCGCAGGCAGGTATGCCGGACACGACCGTCATCGCCATCGACGGCGATGGCTGCTTCCAGATGACGTTCCAGGAACTCATCACTGCTGCGGTCGAGAAGATCCCCGTCAAGATCGCTGTCATGAACAACGCCAACCTCGGCATGGTCCGACAGTGGCAGAAGATCTTCTATGACAACCGGTACAGCGCAACAGAGTTGTCCTCGTCGATTCCCAACATCGTGATGCTCGCTGAGGCGCTCGGTTGTGCCGGTTTGCGTGCCGAGTCACCTGAGGAGGTCGTACCGACCATCGAGAAGGCGTTGGCGATCAACGACCGCCCCGTCGTCATGGAGTTCGTGTGTGACCCGGACGCGATGGTGTTCCCGATGATCAAAGCGGGAGGATCGAACGACGAGATCCTCATGGGACCGGAGGATCTCTGATGCAGCACGTCATCTCAGTCACCGTCGAGAACAAGCCCGGTGTGCTCGCCAGGGTGTCCTCCATGTTCGCGAGGAGGGACTTCAACATCCACTCCCTCACCGTCGGACCGACCGAGGATCCCAAGCGGTCACGCATGACGGTCGTCGTCGACGGCCCCGAGATGGAGCAGATCGTCAAGCAGCTCTACAAGCTGATCCACACGCTCAAGGTCGTCGAGCACGTCCCCGGCGAAGCCGTCGAACGAGAGATCATGCTGGTGAGAGTCAACGCAGAGGCACAGCGTCGGGGCGAGATCCTCGACGCAGCGACGATCTTCGAGGCCAAGGCGGTCGACGTCGGGGCCCAGACGATCACCTTCGAGGTCGTGGGTGAACCTTCACGTCTTGCCGACTTCCTCGAGATCATGAAGACCTACGGGATCGTCAGCCTCGTCAAGTCCGGCCGAATCGTTCTCGCAAAAGACACCAAATCGGCAACGAAGAAACAACGGAAATCGGCGTAGGGAGCCACCACTATGACAACGATGTACTACGAAGCAGACGCCGACCCGGGATTCATCACACGCCGCAAGGTCGCCGTTCTCGGTTTCGGAAGCCAGGGTCACGCCCATGCCCTCAACCTGAAAGACTCCGGTGTCGACGTCGTCGTCGGGCTACGCGACGGGTCGCCGCGTTTCCAGGCTGCCTCCGATGCAGGTCTCAAGGTCGTGGACCCTGCCACAGCCGTCGAGTGGGCGGATGTCATCATGGTTCTCGTCCCCGATCAGGTGCAACCGACCGTCTACGAGCAGGTCATCGCCCCGAACCTCAGCTCCGGTGACGCCTTGTTGTTCGCTCACGGGTTCTCCATCCACTTCGGGTTCATCACTCCCCCACCCGACGTCGATGTCGCGATGGTCGCTCCCAAGGGCCCGGGCCATCTCGTGCGGAGACAGTTCGTCGAGGGATCGGGTGTCCCGACGCTGCTTGCGATCCATCAGGATGCGACCGGGGATGCCAAGCGGCTCGGCCTGTCGTACGCTCACGGCATCGGCGGAACACGTGGCGGCGTGATCGAGACGACGTTCGACGCCGAGACCGAGACCGACCTCTTCGGTGAACAGGTCATCCTCTGTGGTGGCGTCGATTCGCTCATCCAGGCAGCCTTCGAAACCCTCACTGAAGCCGGCTATGAACCAGAGATGGCCTACTTCGAGGTGCTCCACGAACTCAAGCTGATCGTCGACCTGCTGTGGGAGGGCGGCATCGAGTGGATGCGCCACTCCATCTCAGATACCGCCGAGTACGGTGACGTCACCAGGGGACCACGCATCATCACCGCCGATACCAAGGCGGAGATGAAGAAGATCCTCTCCGAGATCCAATCTGGCGAGTTCGCCCGCGAGTGGATGGACGAGTACGCACAGGGTGCACCGAAGCTTGCTGCAGCTCGCGAGGCCATCGCTGTGCACCCCGTCGAGACCACGGGCAGGGAGCTGCGTGACATGATGACGTTCCTCATCCCCAAAACGCCACAAGACGATGTATAGCTCTGTCGCCTCCGCCGGAGGGATCACCCGACTTCAGTAGCCGGCGCTACCGCCGGCTACACGAGTCCTGATCCTCCTTCGAAAGGCACACCATGAACGACAAGCTGATCATCTTCGACACAACACTGCGCGACGGCGAGCAAGCCCCCGGCATCGCACTGTCCCCCGACGACAAGGTCGCCATCGCGCGACAGCTCGCCAAGCTCAAGGTCGACGTGATCGAGGCCGGCTTCGCTGCCTCGAGCCCCGGCGACTTCGAGTCGGTGTCGCGCATCGCTGCGGAGGTGAAGGGACCCGTCATCGCGACGCTGGCCCGAACGCACCCCGACGACATCGACAAGGCAGCCGACGCTCTCAAGCGTGCCGACCGCAAGCGCATCCATGTCTTCACCTCGACGTCACCGATCCACATGGAGCAGATGCTCCGTATGACACCAGCCCAGGTTCTCGCGGCCACCCGTGAGAGCGTGACCAGAGCGAAGCGTTACGTCGACGACGTCGAGTTCTCACCCCAGGACGCAACGCGCTCGGACCCCGACTTCATCGTCGAGGTGTGCCGGGCCGCCGTCGAAGCCGGGGCCACGACCATCAACATCCCGGACACCGTCGGCTACGCGATGCCTGAAGACTTCGTAGAACTGCTCTCGAGGGTGTTCACCGACGTTCGCGGCGGCAACGAGGACGTGATCATCTCGACGCACTGTCACAACGATCTGGGTCTCGCCGTTGCTAACTCACTGTCTGCGATCAGCGCGGGAGCACGTCAGATCGAAGGAGCGATCAACGGCATCGGTGAACGCGCTGGGAACACCTCCACGGAGGAGATCATCATGGCGATCACGACGAGACCGGACCACTTCGAGGTCGAGATCGGCGCGGACACCACGGAGATCTTCGAGACGTCCCGCCTCGTGTCTAGCCTGACGGGGTACCCGATCCAGTACAACAAGGCCGTTGTCGGGCGCAACGCCTTCGCTCACGAGTCCGGGATCCACCAGCACGGTGTCCTGCGCAACCGAGAGACGTACGAGATCATGGACCCCGAGACCGTTGGTCAGCACTCCACGATCGTCCTTGGAAAGCACTCCGGCCGGGCTGCGTTCGCCGATGCCCTCACGAAGCTCGGCATCACGCTGGCCGACGAAGACTTCGCCCGCTGCTTCGCGAGATTCAAAGAACTCGCCGATCGCAAGGGCGAGATCTCTGAGGAAGGAATCAGAGCCATCGTGGCGGCGGAAACGACGATCGACACCGGGGAGTGGACGCTCACGGGGATCCACGTTTCCGGTGGCTCTCAGGACGTTCCCGTCGCAACAGTGACCCTCCAACGCAACGGAGACACGCAGGTGTCGAAAGCCGAGGGCGACGGCATGGTGAACGCGACGTTCGTGGCACTCCAGGACGCCTACTCGATACCAGCAACGCTTGTCGACTACCGGGTCTCACCGCTGACATCTGGCGCCGATGCGATGGCGAACGTCAATGTGATCATCAAGGTCGGGGCAGCGACCTACGCCGGC
>JAJRYI010000262.1 GCA_024275815.1 Actinomycetes bacterium
GAACTCGGGAACGACAGCAACCACCGTCGCGGCGATCGGGGCCGTCGAGCGGACACGCACACCGTACGGCGGTGCAGCGAGGTCCCCGAGAGGGATCGATGCAGGGACAGAGGCATCGAGGGTGATCGTCCTTGCATCGGTAATCATCCCGTCCTCGGTCACGATGTCGACGGAGACGATGACGTCGTTCTTCCCCCCCGACATCACAGCGATCGATGGCTCCAGGCCACCGGGTGCTGCGACGGGGAACTCCCAGTTCTCCGACAGGGCCGTGCCGTTCCACACAGCCTCGCCGTGTTCGTCGGTGCGTACGAGAACCGGGATGATGAAGCCTGACGTCGTGGTGACCCGGATGGCAAGTTCGTCGCGGAAGGGCAGGTACGGTTCGAAGTCGATCGTCGTCCACGATCGCCCCCCAACGTCGATCGTGTCGAGATCGGGGATCAGATCGAGGTTGAACTCGGAGTACGCGGTGATGGTGACCTCGGCGTTGTCGGCGAACGGGTTGAAGAGGCGGAGCTGGGTGAACGTCCCCGTCTTGGTGGCGCCACCGGTGAGGTACCACTGGTTCCTGACAGAGACGACGCATCGGTCCGCTGCGATCTGACCGTCTGCCCAGCGCATGGAGATGCCTGCAGCCGGACCGTCGGAGAACTCGATGATCCCCGGCGACTCGCCACGCCTCACGAGGTTGCCCGTCTCGATGCCCGTCGCCCCCGGTCCGATCATCTCGAAGGCGAACGTCGTCGGTTCCGCGTTGGTGAGGGGATCGAGAAGTGTCAGGTCGACCGTCGTGTCGCGTTCGGAGGCCACGGAGATGGCGCTATCGATGACGTCCCCGGCTTCCACCCACGGGCAGTACCACGCAGAAGGGACCGCAGATGCGCCGTCGGGGTGATCGCCGATACCGATGTTGAACTCTGGAGGTGGTGTTGGATCGGACGCGACCTGCAACACGCCGACGAATCCGACGAGGGCTGCGAGGACCATGAGGATCGTTCGTCTCACGCTCTCCTCCTTCCAACGATCGCCAGGCCCAGCAGAACCACAACGGTTGCGGCAACGGCGATCGCCTGTCGACGACGTGATGTGTCAGCGTCGTAGGTCGTGTAGCCGAGATTCGCGGACACCTCGTTCGAGAACTCCGTGGTGAAGCGAGGACCCGGCCCCCAGCCTTCATCAGGGTTCTCCGCAACGAAGACCCGCTTGTTCGGCGCCGGTGTGCCCTCGTACTGCCAGCCGACCCTGGCCCACGAGTCCGCTGCGGAGGTGAGCGCACGGCCGACCGGTCGAACATCGTTGACGAACACGGTGTTCGTCGTGCCGGCACTGAGCGGAAGCAGGTCGAGTTGCCCGGCGAACACCTCGCGCCATGCCGTGGACGCATCCAGAGCATCGGCACCCGAGCTCTCCCCCATGACGACGATCCACTTGATCCCGAAGATCGCGAGCTCGTCACCGGCTCTGCGTGTCTCGCCCGAGGTGATGAGTTCGAGCTTGTCGTACAGGTAGTCGTCGAACGACAAGCGGCCGGCGAGTCGTACCTCACCGAGGTCGGGAACCGTCCCGGACACGACACGGTACGCCCCTCCCTTGATGGTGCGCACGTCGCCGGGAAGGAGTTCGGCCGGCCCGACCAGGAGAACCCGTGATCTCTCGGCCTCACCCTCACGCGCCTTGGTGAACGAAAGAGCAGATTCGTAGCGATCTGCAGGCAACCCGATACGGCCACCGAGAACGATCGTTGCAGCTGCCACGACGAGAACGACGACACCGGCTGTGCCGATCCCCGCGGCGAATCGGCGCCACCGGACGGTCTCGCTCGAGGTCACCGTGGCAGCAACGATCCCGACGAGGATGGACAGGCCGAGCCCGGTCACCGCAAGAGCGACCGATTCGGTCTCCCTTCCCCATCCGAACGATCCTGCCCGCGAGAGAAGGAACCCGGCACTCGTGACCAGAGCTGCCCACCCGGCGACGACTCCGAGGCCACGGCTTGCGCTGACGACTCCAGCGATGACGACCACAGCCCCGGCGACGGCGAGAATGGGCGAGACGTTCCAGAAGGCGTACCCCTCTCGGGCGATCCCAAGGAGACCGACGCTCCATATCCAGGGACTCAACAAGAGGTACCCGCCGGCAGTTCCAACGAGGGCGATGATCAATCCCCGCCAGGCGTTTCCGTCGGTGAAGACGAACAGGGCGTACACGGCGATCAGGGGGATCGGGACCACGAGCATCAAGGGAGAGAGCGCACCGAGCATCCCGAAGATCAGGATCGCCGCAGCGATCCTGCCAAGCCCGGGAAGCAGCCCATCGCGCGTCGGTGCCAGCGATATCCGCAGTGCCCACGGGAGGACGGCGAGAGCCAGCAACGTACCGAGGTGGGTGTTGCCCGCGATCCCGTTCGCAGTTGGCCCGGCAACGTACACGATGCCTGCAATGAGCGCCGGGGCTGCTGGAACGGACCAGGTCCGAAGGAGACGCGTCATGCCCCATACTCCGATGAGCAGGGCGCCGGCTCCGACGAGGTACTCGCTGAGGGATGCTGCATGGAGCGTCGCGATCTTGGCGATACCGGCAACAGCGAGCAGGGGACGCAGCGGCTCGGGGCTACCGAGACCTGCCGGGTTCCATCCACCGGCGTACGCCGCCAGAGCGTCCCAACC
>JAJRYI010000263.1 GCA_024275815.1 Actinomycetes bacterium
CTCTACGGGTTTGCCGACACCCATATCGCGGATCCAGGCTGAAGGGGGGACGGGAGGACAGAAGGGCGCCACGGCTTGCATCGAAACGGTGCACCGCCCAACACCGCGGAAACCTTGGGGCGACGGCGTTCTACGGGTTCACCGACGGCAGTCCGCGGATCCAGGTTCAGGGGGGACCGCGAGCCTGCGAGCGACAGCCGGTGGCGGTTCTTCGTCAGTCGTCGATCCAGGTCTCCAACTGGACGCCGAGGCCGTCGGCGATGCGGTTGGCGTACGCGTAGTAGGCGGTCACCGTTGCGATGTCGAGGATGTCGCGGTCGGTGAAACCCGCCTGTCTCAAGGAAGCGACGTCGGACGCGGACATCCGTCCCGGTGTCGTCGTGAGCTTCTCGGCGTATCCCAGCATGGCGAGGCGCCGTTCAGAGAGTCCCGCCGTCCGCCAATCGGTTTCGATCGCGGTGAGGAGGTCGTCGTCCTTCAAGAGACGTCGCAGACCGCGACGGTGGTGGGTGAGTAAGTAGTGACACTCGTTGAGGGAGCTGACGACGAGAGCGATCAGTTCACGCTCGACCTTCCGCAGGGTGCCGGTTCCCGACATCGCGGTTGTGTAGAGACCCTGATGTGCCGCCACGCCTTTGGGGTCGAGAGAGTGGATCTGGAGGATGTTGTCGACACGATCGTGGTCACGGTCGACGACGGCTCCGTACAACTCTGCGAGGGCACCCTCCCACTCGTCCTCCCGAATCGTGTCGATCCACGCCATTGGATGATCAGTGTGCCGGGGCGTGCGGAACGTCGATCAGGACCGGGCGCTCTGCAGCGCACTCCAACAGGCCCTGGACGATCCCCTGGTCGATCTGGTGGACGACTCCCGGCTCACTCTCGCCCGAGTCGCAGAGCGGGCAGAACTGGGCAACGATACGATTCTCCGAGGGCACGGTCGATGCACCGAGGCCACGGCCCATCATGGAGCTGGCAACGGCCAGTGCCGCAGCCTCGAACCCCTCGTCCTCGGGTATCCCGATCTCAGCGCCGAGCTGGCGGCCGTACTTCCGACCGACTTCGAAGGCGATCTCGGCTGAGCGTCCGTCGTCGAGTTCGTCGATGACCTCCGCCAGGAGCTCTGCGAGACGGTCGTACTTCTTGACCGAGTACTCGATCGATACGGGTTTGTCTGTCGCCTCGTAGCGTTTCGCGGGTCGACCGGCGGTGGGTGTCTCGACCGGTCGTGTCGAGACACGGACGAATCCATCGGCCAGCAGTCGGTCGAGGTGGTGCCGTGCGACGTTTGGATGGATCTGGAACGCCTCTGCGATCTGGCTCGCCGTCACCGGATCGTGGGCCTCTCTCACCATTACATAGATACCCCGGCGAGTCGCGTCGCCGAGGGCTCCGGTGAGCTCCTCGATCTGGGTATCGAAATCAGCAGTTGGCAAACGAGATCCTCCTACGAGGTAATCATACGCTGCGCAGCCACCGACGACTCCGGGTCAACCGACTCGTGGAAGGCGGAAGCCGACGCTGCGAGATCATGACGCGGCGTCTGATTGAAGGCCGGCCGGCGCTAGCCTCGCGCCGACACGCCGATAGGAGTTTCCATGGTCGATGCCACAGCGGTTCGCGACGCCCTGAATCAGGTCGAGGATCCCGAGATCCACCGGTCACTCGGTGATCTCGAAGCGATCAGAGATGTCGATGTAGCCGGTAGCCAGGTGTCCGTTCTCGTGGCCCTCGCCGTCCCCGGAAGCCCGCTCGTCGATGATCTCGGCCATGCGGTCACGGATGCTGCCAAGACGATCGACGGTGTCGAGGACGTCCAGGTGTCGTTCACTGCGATGTCCGACGAAGAGATCGACCGACTCGCCACCGATCTGCGAGGCCCGGCGTCGGGAAACCGTGAAGTCACGATCGGGAGTGCAGGGTCCCAGACCAGGGTGATCGGCATCGCCTCCGGAAAGGGAGGGGTTGGGAAGTCCTCGGTGACGACGAACCTCGCAGTGGCGCTCGCCGCAAAGGGCAAGAAGGTCGGAGTCATCGATGCCGATGTCTGGGGATTCTCGATACCCAAGATGATGGGTATCGACAGGGCGCCATCGGTTCTTCGAGATATCCTGCTTCCTCCCCAGGCCCACGGTGTGTCCGTCATCTCGATGGACTTCTTCGTACAACCGGATCAAGCGGTCGTGTGGCGGGGACCGATGCTCGACAAGGCACTCCAGCAGTTCCTCGTCGATGTGCACTGGGGAGACCTCGACTTCCTCCTGATCGACATGCCTCCGGGTACCGGCGACGTCGCCATCTCGATCAGTCAGTACCTTCCCCGCGCCGAGGTGCTCATCGTCACGACACCTCAACCGACCGCGCAACGCGTCGCGGTGCGGGCGGGACTCATGGCACAGAAGGTCAATCAGGACATCATCGGTGTCATCGAGAACATGTCCTGGTTCACCGGCGATGATGGCAAGCGGTACGAGATCTTCGGAAACGGTGGCGGGCAGCGTCTCGCAGATGACCTCGACGTCTCCCTGCTCGGCCAGATACCCCTTGTGCCGGCCGTGAGAGAGGGCGCAGATCAGGGCTTGCCGGTCGCGGTCATCGACCCCGACGGTGAAGTCGCCAGGGCGTTCGATGACGTCGCGACACGACTCATCGAGACGGGTCCGCGTCTACGTACACATCCCGAACTCGTCATCTCGTAGCACCACATACGAACAAGAAGGAATCACATGCCAGAAACACTGACCGTGAGGATCGGCATCGCAGCCGCTCGTGAACTCGAACTGCAGGTCGACGACCCCAAGGTCGTCAGCGACGCATACGCGAAGGCGATCGCCGACGGCGACGCCGTACTCTGGGTCACCGATACCCGGGGTCACGAGTTCGGCATCTCTGTCGCTGCGATCGCTTTCGTCGAGTTCGAACGCCCCCAGGAGCGAGGTGTCGGTTTCGGCCGTAGCTGACACGGCTGGCAGCGACCAATGAAGAAGGGACCCGGGTGATCCGGGTCCCTTCCTTCGTTCCTTGGAGGTTCAGCTCGCTTGACGTTGCCGCCGTCGCTCGGCGAGCCAGCGCTTGCGGTACCGTCGCCGGTCGTCCTCAGGGAGACCGCCCCACACCCCGGCTTCCTGGTTCGTTTCGAGGGCGTACAACAAGCACTCGTCCTGCACCGTACAGACGGTGCAGATGGCGTTAGCCCTCTCAATCATCTCTACAGCAGGTCCTGTGGTTCCGACCGGGAAGAAGATGTCCGGGTCGGAATCACGACAAGCTGAGAGCTCTCTCCAATCGGTGACGGTGAGCACGCGAGTCTCCTTGAGCTTCAGGTCGCTTCGGGGTTCTGAAAGTGAATTTTTTCACAAACTACCCCTCGCTGTCAAACGGTTCTTGTAATCCCAGGTCAGGAATTCTACGACGGGGATCCCGTAGTCGTCGAAAGACTTTCGCGAGTGCGTCCCGCAACGCCGTTGCCGCTAGCGTATCGCGCTCCACCACGCGCGTCAGGAGCTCTCCCATGTCGATTCAGGAGCAACTCAAGAAAGACCAGATCGCAGCGATGCGGTCCAAGGACAAGGCGACCCTCAACGCCGTCCGATCGATCCAGGCTGAGGTTGCCAAAGCGAAATCTTCACCAGGGTTCAGCGGAGACATCGACGATGATCTCTACCGCAAGACCATCGCGACCTACGTGAAGCGCATATCGAAGTCCCGCGCCGAGTACGAGGCGCTGGGTGAGCGGGGGAGGGACCAGGTCGAAGAGCTCGCATTCGAGATCGGGTACCTCGAGCAGTACCTGCCCAAGACGCTCGACGAAGCAGCGACCCGGGAGTTGGTCGAGCGAACGATCGCCGAGCTCGGTGCAGATGCCGACACGCCCGCCGGCAAGGTGATCGGCGCCGTCATGCGCTCGGGTGAGGACCTCGACGGTGCCCTCGTGAATCGGCTCGTCAGCGAAGCACTCGAGGCGTAGGGCGTAGCAGGTAGAGGGTCACCCTCCCTTCTTCGGTTCCCCCTTCAGCCTCGATCCGCTGTTCGGCGCCGTGATACCGGGCTGTTTCTTCCGTCCCCCCTTCAGGGGGGACAAGTGAGTCTTCGAGCGAGGGGGGCCTGCGAGCCTGCGAGCGCGGTACGGCATGGTCCCGCGCACGGGTTGGTTCCACTTCGTGCTCGCAGGCTCGCCCTCCCCCCTGCATCGCTCGTCCCTCGCTCTGCCGTCCCCCCTGAA
>JAJRYI010000264.1 GCA_024275815.1 Actinomycetes bacterium
GATGAGGCGTTCCGCCGAACCTTCGAGCGCGACAAGGACCTGCTGCGATCACTCGGAGTCCCCTTGATGCTCACCCACACCGACGTATGGGAGGTCGAACTCGGCTACGAGGTTCCCTCCGGGGAGTACTCCATCGACGACCCTGGACTGACAGATGAGGAACGCTCGGCGCTCCTCCTCGCAGCACAAGCGGTGCGGTTCGGAGGGCAACCGACCGAGCTCGCAGCCATCTTCAAGCTCGGTGGTGCCCGGCGCTCGGCCGATTCTGGCATGCTCTACGCCGATCTCGGCCACGACCTCGAGGTTCTCGGCTCGCTCTACGACGCCGTCACACGACGCCGGCTCACGTCATTCACCTACAGGGAGCGTCAACGAGTCGTCGAACCGTACGGCCTGGTCCATCGGTTCGGACACTGGTACCTCGCAGCGCAGGAACGCGGGACCGAGGAGCTCGTCAAGGCGTTCCGCGTCGATCGCATGGCGGACCTCGCTATCGACGAGCATCCCGGTGCGTTCACCCGACCGGACGGTTTCCACGCCAAAGATGCTCTCGGATCCTTCTCACCCGACGCGGGCACCCGGGACCGGGCCCTGGTGCGGTTCGATCTCGAGGTTGCACGGGTCGCCCTCAGCCAGTTCGTCGGGGCACGTGAACTCGACAGGGACGCCTCCAGCGTCCTCGTCGAAGTGCCGATGACCACGCACCGCAGCATCATTGGATGGGTGCTCGGATTCGATGACCGTGCCGTGATCGAATCTCCCACCGAGCTTCGCGACTCGTTCATCGACTTCCTGGGTGGTCGGACATGACGGCGGATCGCACCACACAGCGCCTCGGACGGATCCTGGCAGTGTTGCCATGGATCATCGAACACGATGGAGCGGACACCGAAGACGTCGTCGAGCGCTTCGGATACAGAGACACCGCGGAACTCGTCCGCGATCTCCATGTGGTGTTCATGACGGGCCTCCCCGGCTACGGTCCCGGGGATCTCATCGACGTCGACATCTTCGAAGACGAGGTGTACATCGATGCTGCCGAGTACTTCTCGCGCCCGCTTCGCTTGACGGCTCCTGAGGCTCTCGGCCTTCTCGCCGCGGGGATGACCTTGATCCAGTCGGATCAGGCACCAGAAGCGCTCCACAGCGCCGTTGAGAAGCTCTCACGTGTCGTAGCGCCGGACGACGCGGACACTGTGTACTTCGACGTTCCGACACCGGACGCGGTTGGAACGCTGCGCGACGCGATCATGGATCGGCGTGTCGTGCGCATCGGGTACGTCGGCATGGCATCGAACACCCGAACGGTTCGCGACGTTGAAGGTCACTCCGTATTCTTCAACCTCGGCAACTGGTACCTCTCCGGCTTCTGCCGGTTCGCCGGGGGCTCACGCGTGTTCCGCGTCGACCGTATCGACACGGTCGACATCCTCCGAGACACCTACGATCTTCCCGATGTAGCGCCTCAGACCATGGTGCAGTATCAGGCGAACGAGTCCGATGAGCAGGTGTCGTTCACGCTCGATCCCGAAGCGTCGTGGGTCGTCGAGTACTACCCGGTCGAGGTGGAGCAACTCGCTGAAGGGTCGCTTCGCGTCACCATGAGTGTCGCCGATCCTCTCGTCGCTGCACGACTGCTTCTCCAACTCGGCGACAGGGTCACTCAGATCGACGGACCGGCTGTCGAGACGACCCTCGCGGATCTTCGCTCACGCATTCTGGCCAGATACCTGCCCAGGAAGTGACTACCTGAGGAATAGTCCTTTACCGCCCCGGTCCCGTGCCGATGTTGAAGGGGAAGACGGCACTACTGGAGTAGTTGGATGACAACCATCAGAACCACATGTTCACGATGCGGTGACGTGGAACTGTCCACAAAGGACATCCACCTCGAACTCACCGGCAACGGCGAAGAGGGAACATATCGTTTTTCTTGCCCGGCGTGCCTGACAACGCAGCACCGCCCGGCGACGCACCGCGTCGTCAGCATCCTCCTCGCCACGGGAGTGGCCTATGAGGTCGTCATCGATGCTGCACCCATCACGGAATCTGAGATCGGCCAC
>JAJRYI010000265.1 GCA_024275815.1 Actinomycetes bacterium
AGCACAGTCAGCTCTTCGATGTCTTCTCTGGTGACTCCGTCGGTGACGGTCTCGTCTCCTACGCGATCAACTTCCGCTTGCGGGCTCCGGATCGCACGCTCACCGACGAGGAAGTCGCTCCGGTACGCAGGATGATCGCCGACACGGTGTTCGAGGAAACCGGTGCCACCTTGCGTGGCGAGCTCTGAAGCGAGCGGTCCGATATGGACGATCTCGTCGCAGGGACCGCTCTCGACGTCGCACCCCGGCTCATCGGGTGTCTTCTCACGACGAGGATCCGTGGAGTGGTGACATCCGTCCGCCTGATCGAGGTCGAAGCCTACGGGGGCAGCGATGATCCGGCCTCCCACGCCTACGGTGGCCCGACGGAGAGGAACCGCTCCATGTTCCTAGCTTCTGGCCACCTCTATGTGTATCTGAGCTACGGGATCCACCAACTCGCCAACATCGTGACAGGGCCTGAGGGTGAACCGGGAGCGGTACTGCTCCGAGCGGGTGTGCCGATCGATGGACTCGCCGCGATGCAGCAACGGCGGGGGAGGGGAGACCACCTGAGCGATGGACCAGGCAAACTCGCTCAGGCACTCGGATTGACGCTCGACCATGACGGGCTACGCCTCGATGACGATTCGGTGTCTCTCTCACCGCCGACGTACACGCCCAGAATCGCTGCCACTCCGAGGATCGGCATCACGAAGGCGGTTGAACGCCCCTGGCGCTTCGTCATGGCGGACCCGCTTCGGCCTGCACCCGACAAGGGTCGGTGTACCCTCGTGTCACGATGAAGTCACCACAAGAACAGTACGCGTACATCACACGGACGGTCGACGTCACCCTGCCGGAGGGGGCACTGCGCTCCCAACTCGAGCGCGGTACTCCTCTGCGCGTGAAATTCGGGATCGACCCGACCGCACCCGACGTAACGCTGGGATGGGCTGTGGTGTTCGATCTCCTTCGCCGCTTTCAGGAGATGGGCCACACCGCGGCGCTCATCCTCGGTGACTTCACGGCCCAGGTCGGCGACCCGACCGACAAGAGCGCAACACGCAAGCGCCAGACCCGCCAAGAGGTCGATGCGTACATCGAAGCGCTCCTCCCGACGGTGAAGTCCCTCCTCCTCCCTGAGAACCTCGAGATCCGACGCAACTCGGAGTGGCTCGCAGCGATGGACATGGCGGACGTCCTCGAGATGACCGCGCAGGTGACCGTATCGAGGCTCATGGATCGTGACGACTTCTCCAAGCGGTGGAAGGAGAACCAGCCGATATCGCTCATCGAGTTCATGTACCCCCTTCTTCAGGCCACCGACTCGGTTGCCATCGAGGCGGATGTAGAGATCGGTGGCAACGACCAGCTGCTCAATCTGCTGATGGGCCGCGATCTCCAGGAACGCGCAGGCCAGGATCCACAATCGGTCGTGACCGTACCCCTCCTCGTCGGCACCGACGGTGTCCACAAGATGTCTCAGTCGCTCGGCAACTACATCTCGGTGAGAGACGACGCCAACGAGATGTTCGGCAAGACGATGTCCATTCCCGATGAGCTGATGCCCCAGTGGTTTCGGCTCGCTGCCGCTGCGACCCTCGAGGAAGTCACCGCCATCACCGACGGTCTTGCCGATGGGTCGCTCCATCCCGGGGAGATCAAGCGGAGACTCGCTCGGTCGGTCGTTACCCGATTCCACGATGCATCC
>JAJRYI010000266.1 GCA_024275815.1 Actinomycetes bacterium
CATCATGGACGTCGTCAACGCCGAGCAGGCCAAGATCGCCGAGGCCGCCGGCGCTTGCGCTGTCATGGCTCTCGAGCGGGTTCCTGCAGACATCCGTGCCCACGGCGGTGTCGCACGCATGGCGGACCCGGCGAAGGTCGAGCAGATCGTCAACTCCGTCTCGATCCCCGTCATGGCGAAGTCGAGGATCGGGCACTTCGTCGAAGCTCAGGTGCTTCAGTCGCTCGGCGTCGACTACATCGATGAGTCCGAGGTGCTGTCTCCCGTAGATGAGAACCACATCGACAAGCATGTCTTCACCGTCCCGTTCGTGTGCGGTGCCAAGGACCTCGGCGAGGCACTTCGGCGCATCGGCGAAGGTGCTGCGATGATCCGCACGAAGGGTGAGCCCGGCACGGGCAACGTCATCGAAGCCGTCAGGCACATGCGTGTCATGACCGCACAGATCAAGAACCTCACGACGTTGACACCCGACGAGTTGATGAACGCGGCACGGGATCTGCGTGCCCCCTACGACCTCGTCAAGGAGATCGCGAGCACGGGGACGTTGCCGGTCGTGAACTTCGCAGCAGGAGGCATCGCCACTCCGTCCGATGCAGCGTTGATGATGCAACTCGGATGTGACGGTGTGTTCGTCGGGTCCGGGATCTTCAAATCGGGTGATCCTGCAGAGCGTGCTGAGGCGATCGTGGAAGCAACAACGTTCTACAACGATCCGGAGAAGATCGCGAAGGTCTCGAGGAACCTCGGAGAGGCGATGGTCGGTATCAACATCGACACATTGCCGGACTCCGAGATGATGCAGTTGCGGGGCTCATGAACGCCGGAGTGCTCGCCCTTCAGGGCGACTTTCGGGAGCACATAGCGATACTGCGGTCGATCGGTGTCACCGCGATCGAGGTCCGAACACCCGATGAGCTCGACGCCGTCGATGTGCTCGTCATCCCGGGCGGCGAGTCGACGACCATCGGCAAGCTCGCCGAGCGCTACGGACTCATCGAACCGATCCGGGGCCGTTGCAGTGAAGGGATGCCGGTTCTCGGCACATGCGCAGGGATGATCTTCCTCGCTGCCTCGACGGTGTCGGGACATCAGCCGCAACTCGGTGTGCTCGACGCGGTCGTGGAACGCAACGCGTTCGGGCGTCAGATCGACTCGTTCGAAGCGGACCTCGACGTGGTCGGGCTGGATTCGCCCATGCACGCCGTGTTCATCCGTGCCCCGTGGATCGACAAGGTCGGCGCCGACGTGTCTGTCCTCGCATCGGTGACAGATCCTGTGGGAGTCGAGCACCCTGTGTTGGTACGTCAGGGCCGTATCCTGGCGAGCTCATTCCACCCGGAGCTGACCGGCGACACGCGTCTTCACCAGATGCTCGTCGACTTCCTGGACGCTGGCTGAGGAGATCGCATGGCTGGACATTCGAAATGGGCGAACATCAAGCACCGCAAGGGGCGTCAAGACGCCAAGCGCGGCAAGCTGTTCGCGAAGTTGATCAAGGCGATCGAGTCCGCTGCCCGCAACGGAGGCAGCGACCTGTCTGCGAACCCGACGCTGGCCACCGCAGTACATAAGGCTAAAGACAACTCGGTACCGAAAGACAACATCGACCGTGCGATCGCACGAGGGAGCGGTGACGTCGATGGGGTTGCCTACACGGAAGCCTTCTATGAGGGGTACGCACCCGGGGGAGTGGCGCTCTACGTTCACATCCTCACCGACAACCGCAACCGCGCTGCGTCGGACGTCCGTTCGGCGTTCACGAAGAACGGCGGGAACCTCGGGGAACCAGGGTCGGTTGGCTACCTGTTCGAGCAGAAGGGGTACATCCTGGCCTCAGGCGACGAGGACACCGTGATGATGGCGGCGCTCGAGGGTGGTGCCGATGACATCACGCCGGAGGGAGACCAGTGGGAGATCGTCTGTGAACCCGGTGACCTCGTTGCAGTGCGATCGGAGCTCGAGGCCGCGGGCGTGACGATCGACTCTGCCGATGTGACGTACCTTCCATCGGTCTCCGTAGCGGTCGATGCAGCAACGGCCCAGAAAGTACTCAGACTCGTCGATGCCCTCGAGGATCTCGACGACGTCCAGGACGTCTACGCCAACTTCGACATCCCCGACGAGGTACTCGCAGCTCTCGAGTGACTCCCCACCCCATCTGGACTCCGACGTGGACACAGGTCGGGCACGAAGCGCATCGA
>JAJRYI010000267.1 GCA_024275815.1 Actinomycetes bacterium
GATCATCTCAGGCGACACCCAGAGATCCTCGACAGGGTCATCTCGCTCATCCGTGTCCGCAACGTCAACTCGGCTGCGGTCAACCTCATCGAAGCCGACAGCGCCGAGGAGTTGCTCTCCGGGTTCCGTGACGACATACGCACCGAAGCTGTCCGTGACGTGTTCATCGAGCAGTTGGCGACCCTCTGGGAAGACCGAGAGAGTGCACAGTTCGACTTCACCGCCACGACGTATCGGGGCAACCGGGTCGAGTGCGTGCTGCACCTCGCTGCCAGTCGACGCGCTGACAACGCGCTCGATCTGTCCCACGTCATCGTTGCCCTGGCGGACATCACCGAACGCAAGGCGGCAGAGGCTCAGCTTCGCCATATCGCACAGTCCAAAGATGAACTCATCGCATCCGTGTCCCACGAGATCCGCACGCCGCTGACAGCCGTTCTCGGCTTCGCTCAACTTCTGCGAGACGAACACGGCAACCTCTCGGAGGCCGAACGCTCCGAGATGCTCGAAGCCCTGTTGACCCAGAGCAACGACGTCGCCAACATCGTCGAAGACCTGCTCGTGGCAGCCAAGGCAGACATCGGCAAGCTGCACGTCGTTCGCGTACCGGTCGGGCTCTACGCACAGACGTCACAGGTCCTCGAGTCCTGGGATCGAGAAGTAGCGAACCGTATCCGGTTCAGTGGCGAGGCCATACGGTGTACGGCCGACCCGGCTCGCGTCCGCCAGATCATCCGCAACTTGATCTCCAACGCGATCCGGTACGGGGGCCCGGACCTGCAGATCAGCGTCGGTGCACGAGACTCGGTCGGGTACATCAGGGTGTCCGACGACGGAGACGGCGTCTCCCAGGAGGACACCGAACGCATCTTCGAGAAGTACGAGCGTGGCGACCAGCTTCCCGGACTCACCGGAGCTCTCGGACTCGGTCTCGCACTTTCACGGCACCTTGCACGGTTGATGGACGGTGACGTGACCTATCAGCGAGCCGACGACCGCAGCGTGTTCGAGCTGACGTTGCCAGTCGTGACTCGCTGAAGCTCGCCGCCATCGGCCATCGGCTGTCGGCCGTCGGCAGCACCAATCTGGTTTTGACGGTTTGTTAAGCTGGTGGGTAGGGTCGCAGGACCAGGAACGAGAGGAATCCACATGTCCGCAACGGTACGCGCCGCCCTCGTGCAAGCAGCTTGGACGGGTGACTACGAGTCGATGCTCTCAACCAACATCCAGTACGCACACGAGGCTGCAAACGACGGCGCTCAGGTCCTCTGCTTCCAGGAGATCTTTACCGGCCCGTACTTCTGCAACGTTCAGGATCCCTCCTTCTACGACCTCGCCGAGTCCATCCCCGACGGTCCGACCGTCACCGCGATGTCCAAGCTGGCGAAGGAGACCGGGATGGTGACCATCGTCCCGATCTATGAACGAGTCGACGAGGGTACGTTCTACAACACCGCAGCGGTGATCGACGCAGACGGGACCCTCAACGGGATCTACCGCAAGACCCATATCCCACAGGTCGAGGGGTTCTGGGAGAAGGTCTACTTCCGACCGGGCAACCTCGGCTACCCGGTGTTCGATACCGCGGTCGGCCGAATCGGCGTGTACATTTGCTACGACAGGCACTTCCCAGAAGGCTGGCGAGAACTCGGACTCAGAGGCGCCAAGATCGTGTTCAACCCATCGGCGACGACGCGTGGCCACTCCAAGTATCTCTGGCAGCTCGAGCAGCCAGCGGCAGCGGTCGCCAACCAGTACTTCGTCGGTGCGATCAATAGGGTCGGAGCAGAAGACCTCGACGACACCGACTACTACGGATCGTCGTACTTCGTCGATCCGCGCGGCCAGATCGTCGGGGAGACTGCCTCCGACACCAACGACGAGGTCGTCGTCCGGGATCTCGACATGGCAGAGATCGAACGTGCCAGACGCCACTGGGCGTTCTACCGCGATCGTAGACCAGAGGCCTACGAGCGCATCGCAGCGTCATGACCACCTGCACCGTCGACTTCGTCATCGAGCCATTCGTCGAAGGTGCACCGGGTCCCCACGTCGTTGCGGGTATCTCCGCGATGGAGAAGATGGGCCTGGACGTCACGATGGGCCCGTTCGGCTCCACGGCCACAGGAACCGTCGAGACGGTCTCCGACGCGATCAGGGCGATGGTCAGTGCCGCCGTCAAGGACGGTGCTCGTCGCGTACTCGTCGAGATGGTAATCGACGAGACATGAAGGGCCAACACCACCCTCTCGCCGCTGCGATCGATCCACTTCTCGATGCGCTCGGCGCGACCGTCGTCGACCTCGATGAGGTAACCGGGACCGACATCACGCTGTACTGGGATGACAAACCCGCAGTCGGGGTTCGCCTCGCCGGGATCGTATCGCTCGAGCGTCTGGTGGCAACGGTCGAAGGGCAGCTCGGCTCCCCGCTCGCCGACCTCGATCGTGCGGGGAAGCAACAGGCGGTCCGCATGCTCGACCAACGTGGTGCCTTTCTCCTGCGCAAGTCGATCGAGGACATCGCCGAGGCGATGGGAGTGAGCCGGATCACGATCTACAACTACTTGAACGC
>JAJRYI010000268.1 GCA_024275815.1 Actinomycetes bacterium
ACACCCTGATCGCCGTCGGGATCTCGGCAGCATGGCTGTACTCGACCGTCGCACTGTTGTTCCCGGGAGTGTTCCCGGAAGAACGCCTCAGAGACGTGTTCTACGACGTCGTTGCCGTAGTTACCGCGCTGGTCGTTCTCGGGGCTGCAATGGAGATCCGCGCCCGTGCGCGTACCTCGGAAGCCCTCAAGAAGCTGATCGGACTGCAGGCCAGAACGGCTCGCGTCGTACGAGATGGAGTCGAGATAGAGATCCCGACCGGTGACGTCGTCGAGGACGACGTCGTCGTCGTGCGACCCGGAGAGAAGATCCCCGTAGATGGCATCGTCGTCTCAGGTGCGTCGGCCGTCGACGAGTCCATGGTCACCGGTGAGCCGATCCCGATCGAGAAGACCGAGGGCTCTACCGTCATCGGATCGACGATCAACAAGACGGGTTCGTTCCGGTTCCGTGCAACGCGCGTCGGGCGCGACACGATGCTTGCCCAGATCATCCAGATGGTACGCGACGCTCAGGGATCGAAGGCTCCGATACAACGTACGGTCGACATGGTGGCCGGCTACTTCGCCCCGGCGGTGATGATCATCGCGATCGTGACCTTCATGGCGTGGTTCACGTTCGGTCCGGCCCCGTCACTCGTGTACGCGGTCATCACAGCAGTCACGGTCCTCGTGATCGCCTGCCCGTGTGCCCTCGGACTGGCAACACCGACCTCGCTGATGGTCGGTATTGGCAAGGGAGCCGAACACGGCATCCTCATCAAGTCGGGTGATGCGCTCTAGACCGCCCACAAGATCGACACCGTTGTGCTCGACAAGACCGGAACGGTGACACAGGGCAAGCCCGTGCTCACCGACGTCGTCACGACGATCGGCTTCACCGAGGACGACGTTCTGTTCCTGGCCGCTGCTGCCGAGATCGGCTCCGAGCACCCGCTCGGGGAGGCGATCGTCACGGGAGCCCGCAACCGGGGCATCGAGACGAACGAGCCTGAGATCTTCAAAGCGGTACCCGGACACGGGATCACCGCCATCGTCGACGCTCGACGTGTCGTACTCGGCAACCTGGCTTTCATGAAGGATCGGGGCGTCGAGGCAGGAGCGGTCGAGGAGACCCTTGCACGACTCTCCGACGAAGGCAAGACAGCGATGGTCATCGGTGTCGATGGTGAACTCGCCGGTGTCGTGGCAGTTGCAGACACGGTCAAGGAGGACTCCGTAGCAGCGATCGAGCGCATGCACGAGCTCGGACTCGAAGTCGTGATGCTCACCGGAGACAACCGACGCACCGCGGACGCGATCGGCAGACAGGTCGGCATCGACCGCGTTCTCGCCGAGGTGCTCCCCCAGGACAAGGCCAATCAGATCAAACTGCTCCAGGCAGAGGGCAAGACCGTAGCGATGGTCGGCGACGGCATCAACGACGCTCCCGCACTCGCCCAGGCCGATGTTGGAATGGCGATGGGAACGGGGACGGACGTCGCCATCGAGTCCGGTGACATCACGCTCGTCAAGGGCAGCCTCACCGGCATCGTCACTGCGATCGAGCTGTCCAAGGCAACGATCCGCAACGTGCGCCAGAACCTCGTCGGTGCGTTCGGGTACAACTCGCTCGGCATCCCCATCGCGGCTGGTGTCCTCTATCCGTTCATCGGGTTGCTCCTGAGTCCGCTTCTGGCCGGCGCGGCGATGGCGTTCTCGTCGGTTACCGTCGTGACCAACGCGAACAGGCTTCGCCGTTGGAAACCGACAACCATCGCCACCACACCGGGGACGAACGTCCCCGGTGTAGATGCCACATCCGGCGTGTCCACACAATCGAAGGAAACGGAAGGAGCACGATCATGAGCGTGATCGTCGTCAATCTCATCGGAGTCGCCCTGATCGCCCTGATCGTCTGGTACTTCTGGCTCTCGAAGCCGCAAGCGGCGCAAGCAACGACCACGACGGGCGGAGTCCAGGAGGTGTTCGTGGTCGTCAAGGGCGGATACTCCCCGGACACGATCCAGGTCGAGGTCGGCCACCCGGTCCGCCTGATGTTCAACCGTCAGGAGTCGAGCCCGTGCTCGGACAAGGTCGTCCTCGACGCCTTCGGGGTGTCCGCCGATCTTCCCCAAGGTGAGACCGTACCGGTCGAGTTCACACCCACGACGCCCGGCGCCTACGAGTTCGCATGCCAGATGGGCATGCTCCGCGGGAAGGTGATCGTTACATGAGCGGCCCGAACCTCGACCGCGGGGGCGGTGCGGTCACCGCACCGCCCCCCGCTGTGCTCGAAGCCGACCACATCACCAAGTCCTACAGGAGGGGCTTGCGCCGGAGTGAGGCACTGGTCCTCACCGGCGCAAGCCTTGCGGTCCACGCAGGTGAGATCGTCGGCCTCGTCGGTGAGAACGGTGCGGGCAAGTCGACCTTGATGAAGATCCTGGTCGGGTCGCTGGCGAGCGACGGTGGCAGCGTCGACGTTCGTGGTTCGTTCGGGTACTGCCCGCAGGAACCCATCCTCTACGAGCGCCTCACCTGCGATGAGCACTTCGAACTCTTCGGCGATGCGTACGGCATCGATCGCAGCGCCATCGAGCGAAACCGCCGGGAACTGTACGACATCTTCAACTTCGCTCAGTATGCAGACACTCGCGTCGAGGAACTCTCCGGTGGTACCAAGGCCAAGCTCAACCTCGGACTGGCGTTGATCCACGACCCCGACATCCTCCTGCTCGACGAGCCCTACGCAGGTTTCGACTGGGACACCTATCTGCGCTTCTGGGAGCTCACGGGGAAGCGGCGCAACGACGGTCGCGCCGTCCTCATCATCAGCCACTTCGTC
>JAJRYI010000269.1 GCA_024275815.1 Actinomycetes bacterium
CCAACGGGCAGGAGAGGCCCGGCGGGTGCGAGCCGAGATCAAGCAGTTGCTCAAGACCGGCAGTCTCACGTTCTCAGATGTCCTAGCGAGGGCCGAGGAGAACGATCTGGTTGCGGGAACCAAGGTACAAGCGATCGTCGTCTCCATGCCGGGCATGGGCAAGGTCTCCACGAAACGGCTTCTCGAAGAGATCGGCATCGCAGACAACAGGACCCTCAGAGGTCTTGGATCGAACCAACGGGCTCAGCTCCTTGAACGCTTCTCGTAAAGGCCAGCTCGTCGTCATCTCGGGACCTTCCGGCGTCGGAAAGTCGACGATTCTCGCCGCCGTCCTGGATCGCACCGACACCCGGTTCTCGGTGTCTGCAACGACCCGTCACCCACGCGAGGGTGAGATCGATGGCGTCGACTACCACTTCGTCACCACCGAGGAGTTCAAGAGGGCGATCGACAACGAAGAGGTCCTCGAGTGGGCTGAGTACGGTGGGCACCTCTACGGAACGATGCGCAATGAGGTCGTACCGATCCTCGAGAGCGGTGTCAACGTGATCCTCGACATCGAGAACGAGGGAGCCAAGCAGGTGCGAGCAGCGTACCCCGATGCACTCCTGGTGTTCATCAGCCCACCGTCACTCGACGAACTCGCCCGCCGTCTCCATGGTAGGGGCGACACGTCACCCGCCGATGTGCAGCGAAGGTTGAGCGTGGCAGCGAGCCAGATCGAAGAGGCCCCGTACGTATACGACGCGATCGTCGAGAACGATGAACTCGACGAAGCGATCGCCCGTGTTCTCGATATACTGAACGGGCAGGATCGCACCGCGTCCAACCTGTAGTGCCGCGCGGGCACAGACCCAGCACGAGGAGAACTCACATCATGTTGCTCGAACCACCTATTGGCGCCGTCGTCGCAAAGACCGGCACCCGCTTCGGACTCGTCGTGCTCTCTTCACGCAGGGCCCGCCAGATCAACGCCTACTTCAACGAACTCGGCGCCGGAATCGGTGGATACGTACCACCACAGGTCCACTCCATGTCGCGCAAGCCCCTCTCGATCGCCCTCGAAGAGATCTACGAGGACAAGGTCGTCATCGCACCGGTCGAGGAGTAACCATGCTCGCCGGGCGCCATGTGGTCCTCGGCATCACCGGTGGCGTCGCGGCGTACAAGGCAGCGTATCTCGCCAGACGCCTGATCGAACGAGGTGCAGAGGTCCGTACGGTCATGACGCCGGCTGCTGGGGAGTTCATCGGTGAAGCAACGCTGGCAGCCCTCACCGGCAGTGAACCCGTCACCGACCTCTTCTCGGGATCCTCAGTGTCTCCGCATACCGAACTCGCTGCGTGGGCAGATGTCATCGTCGTGGCTCCTGCAACCGCCTCGACGATCGCCAAGATCGCATCGGGACAGTCCTCGAACGCATTGACCGCCACCGTTCTTGCTGCCGGAGTACCGGTCGTCGTTGCCCCGGCGATGCATGCAGAGATGTGGGACCATCCTGCGACACAGGACAACATCGCCCGCCTCGAGAGCTTCGGCTACCGCATCGTGGAACCCCAGATCGGCGTGCTTGCCGGAGGCGACGTCGGTATCGGTAGGCTCGCAGAACCAGACGACATCGTCGCCGCCCTCCCCGGGGTTCTCGTGTCCCGCGACATGGCAGGTCTCAAGGTCCTGGTCACAGCCGGGGGCACACGTGAGCCCATCGATCCGGTTCGCTACATCGGGAACCGATCGAGCGGGAAGATGGGGAACGCCCTCGCTGCGAGAGCATCGGCGAGAGGTGCCGAGGTGATCCTCGTCACTGCGGCCGACTCCCGTCCACGAGGTACCAACATCGAGACGATCTCCGTCGAGACCGCTGCAGAGATGGCCGATGCCGTGTGGGACAGGGTCGTCGGGTGCGACATCGCCGTCATGGCGGCAGCAGTCGCCGATTTTCGACCCGCGGCCACGTCCGACGTCAAGATCCGACGTGCCGACGGCGTGCCGAGCGTCGAACTCGAACCGACTCCAGACGTCCTCGGAGGAGTCCGAGATCTCGAACCACGCCCCTTCCTCGTGGGCTTCGCCGCCGAGGTCGGCTCCACCGACGCTGCCCTCGACAAGGCCGTCCGCAAGGACGTCGACCTCATGGTTGCCAACGACGTGAGCAGGCCCGGATCCGGCTTCGGCACGGATACGAACGAGGTCACACTGATCTCACGGGACGGGGACTCGGTCGCTCTACCGCTGATGTCGAAAGAGGACGTTGC
>JAJRYI010000270.1 GCA_024275815.1 Actinomycetes bacterium
GACAGCCGACAGCCGACAGCTCACAGTTCATAACTGACAGCGGCTCCTCACACGCCCATCTCTTCACCGAGGTAGGCCTTGATGACGTTGGGGTCGCTCTGGACCATGTCGGGTGTCCCGATCGATATGACCTCGCCGAAGTCGAGGACCAAGACGCGGTCTGCGATGTCCATGACGAGCGCCATGTCGTGCTCGACGAGGATCATCGCTATGCCGAGTTCCTCACGAATGTCGAGGATGAAACGGGCCATGTCCTCGGTCTCTTCGAGGTTCATCCCTGCGACCGGCTCATCGAGGAGCAGCAACTCGGGCTCCATTGCAAGCGCGCGGCCCAGCTCGACACGTTTCTGGATCCCGTACGGCAACATGCCGACCGGGTAGTAGCGCCACGCTTCGATCTCTAGAAGGTCGATGATGTCCTCGACCATCGCACGGTTCTCGATCTCTTCACGCTTCGCCTTACCCCACCACATGGCGCCGGAAAGCCATCCAACCTCGGTACGGACGTGACGTCCGAGGGCGATGTTCTCGATGACGGTCATGTGGGCGAACAGCTCGATATTCTGGAACGTTCTCGCGACGCCGAGCTCTGCGACCATGTCGGGACGCATCCCCATGATCGACTTGCCCTTCCAGCGGATGTCGCCCTCCTGGGGCTTGTAGACACCGTTGAGGCAGTTGAAGGTCGATGTCTTGCCTGCACCGTTCGGACCGATCACGGCGAAGAGCTCACCTTCATCGACGGTGAACGTCATGTCGGCGAGCGCCCTGACGCCCTTGAACGAAAGACTGACGTGCTCGAACTCGAGAAGGTGCTCACTCATGACGGCCACCGCATCCGATACTCGTCACACTCAACGTCGTTGTGGACGACTCCCTGGTTCGCAGTTTCAAGCATCGTAGATGTGATCCCTCAATGTGTCGGGTGGAGGTGCGGTTACCGCACCTCCACATAGTTGTCTCTATCAGCCGGCCGTCCAACAGGGCTCCATGAAGTCGAACGCCTCTGCTGCTGCGCCGACGAAGAAGTCCTTCTCGAGCAACGAACCGGTCGTTGCATCGTCCTGGGACATGGTCTGGTTCGCTCCACCGGCTGCGGTGTAGGTCGCAAGATCCGGGTTCCAGATCGCGGTCCTGCGCTGAACGTACTCATTCGGTGCGCCCGCATAGCTCTGGTTCGGAGCCGTGCCACCGAAGTCGACCGTTTCGATCGAGTTCCCTGCGGCAACAACACCGGCCCTCGTCATGTCACCGTTGGCAAGAGCCGTCTCGAGCACCTTGCGCATCGTGACCGCCTCGTTCCAACCGATGATGAAGCCGTCGCTCGGGCGACGGTCCGGGTAGGCAGCCCCAAGTGCTGCCATCATCTCGTTGTTGCCGGGCGTGTCGACACCCCAACCAACACTGTACGAGGACTGGTAGAAGACCTTGTCGTACACCGGACCGGCCGGTGAGTCGAGCAAGCGGAAGTCATAGGTGGGAACGGATCCCGTGAACAGCCCGGTGTACCCGGCCTGGACCGCTCCAACGAGGATCTCTGCACCGATCGACGGGTTCGTCGTGAGGAACGTACAATCTGCACCGGAGCTGACGATCCCCTGGATGACCGCAGTCTGATCCTGACCGGGGATGACGTTGCCCGTCCCGTCGTAGACGATCTCCATACCGTAGAACTCGGCCGCCTTGATCACCCCTGCCGAGGCGTCGCCCCCGTAGTCGCCGGGGAACGTGGCTATCGCGATCGTCTTTCCACCCATCTCGTTGATGAAGTCGAGGATGTTCATCGCCTCGATGCAGTAGTTCGAGTTCTGCTCGAGGGTGACGCCACCGTCGAAGCTGGGGATGGCCCAACCCGAGTACCAGCTCAACGGGATCGTCAGCATGTTGTCAGCCTTCATGTCGGGCAGCGCCGCAACGGTGGTCGGTGAACCCAGAGACAGGCTGAGTGCCACGACCTCATTGCGGATCTTCTCGTACTTCTCCATGTACTGTTCGACGTTGTAGTTGGTGTCCTCGATGATGTATTTCACGGTCCATCCGTCAATGCCGCCATTGGCGTTGAGGGTGTCCCAGTACACGATCTGCCCGTCGACCATGTCCGTCGCCAACGTTGCGAACACACCGGTCAGGTCGGGAAGGAGGCCGATCGTGATCACCTTGTTCTCGACATCGACGCCGAAATCTGTCTTGATCTCAGGAGCCATGTCACCGGCCATCGTCGTCGTTGCCATGTCACCGGCCATCGTCGTCGTCACTGCGGCTGCAGTCGTGGTCGTCGCCGTATCACCGGCAGTCGTGGTCGTATCGCCACCACTGCTACTGCAAGCAGCGGCGACCAGCGCCACCACCAGTACAAGGGCGAACAGGCTCAGTCGCTTCTCCATATGTGTCCGCTTCTTCACCTTGTTCCTCCTTGTCGATCTCTTCCCCGTGGTCCCCCAACACCCTCGAGCCGTCGATGGACGGCCTCGGGAAGGTGCTCGGTCATGACAACCACCGCTTGCGACGCTTGTAGTGCTTGACGTCCCTGAAGGACTTCCGCTCACCCTCACCGTGAAGGCCGAGGTAGAACTCCTGGACATCCTCATCACCGAGGAGCTTGTCGGGGTCGCCATCCATGACGACCTTGCCCGTCTCCATGATGTAGCCGTAGTTCGAGATCGACAACGCCATGTTCGCGTTCTGTTCGATCAGCAGCACACTCGTGCCTTCCTTGTTGATCTCGACGATGATGTCCCTGATCTGGGCGACGAGCATCGGTGCAAGACCGAGAGAAGGCTCGTCGAGGATCAGCAGTGACGGGTTCGCCATCAACGCCCTTCCGATCGCAAGCATCTGCTGCTCACCACCAGAGAGATACCCCGCGGTGTCCTTGCGACGTGTCGCAAGGAGGGGGAACATCGTCATGACCTTGTCGTAGTTCTCTTTGACGCTCGTGGAACTCTTGTTCGTCGTCGCCCCGGTCCGCAGGTTCTCATCGACGGTCATCTCTGCAAAGACACGCCGACCCTCCATGACCTGGGCGATGCCCGAACGTACGATCTCGGATGCATCCTTGGATTCGATCTCTTCACCGTTGTAGGTGATCGAGCCCTTCGTGACATCCCCTTCGTGTACGTCGAGCAGCCCGGTGATCGCTCGTAAGGTCGTCGTCTTGCCGGCACCGTTGGCACCGAGCAACGCCACGATCTGGCCCTCCCTCACCTCGAGAGAAAGACCTCGAAGCACGAGGACGACGTCGTTGTACACGACCTCCAGGTTGGCAATTTCAAGCATCGCTCATGTGCTCTTTCACAGGGTTGGGTGGGGGTGCGGCGAACCGC
>JAJRYI010000271.1 GCA_024275815.1 Actinomycetes bacterium
GGGAAGGTGTTCGCCGTACGATCCATGATCGCTGGGGGCTCACAGCCACTGGCCCTCGCGCTGGCGGGCCCGCTCGCCGACAAGGTGTTCGTGCCGTTGATGAGTGGTGACTCACCGCTCGGCAGAACGCTCCAGGGATGGCTCGGGACGGGCGAAGGCAGCGGATACGGGTCGTTCTTCGTCGCCGTCGGTGCCTCGACGGTGCTGCTCGCCGTCGCCGGGTGGCTCTACCGCCCACTTCGGCACCTCGAAGCTGAGATCCCCGATGTCGAGGGCCTTCCAACACTGGCCGACCCGGACGTCGTCGGTGAAATGGGTGTCGCCTGATGCGCGTAGGGGTGGGCACACAGCGGTGATACTGTCGCTTGATGCACACCGCAACGATCGATCGAGACCAGGCGCTCGTGTACCTCACCGAGCCGGAGCGAGCCGCGGAGTTGCTCACCATGGCGTGCCGGCTGCGAGACGAAGGCCATGGCCGAACGATCACATACTCACGCAAGGTGTTCGTTCCGATCACGACCATGTGTCGCGACACATGCACCTACTGCACCTTCGTCAAGCCGCCTGGTGCCGGTGGTCAGTACCTCACCCCCGACGATGTGCTCGCGATCGCCAGAGCCGGTGACGAACTCGATTGCACTGAAGCGCTCTTGACCCTCGGCGACAGCCCCGAGGCGAAGTGGCCCCAAGCTCGTGAGTTCCTCGATGCGCACGGTTGCGCTACGACGATCGACTACGTCGCAGAGATGTCGCAACTCATCAGGAGCGAGACCCGGCTCTTTCCCCACGCCAACCCGGGGATCATGAACGCGAGCGATATCGCGAGGCTCCGACCAACCAATGTGACGATGGGCCTCATGCTCGAGAACATCTCGGACCGGCTCACCGATCCCGGCATGCCTCACCACAACTGCCCCGACAAGGTGCCGTCGGTTCGAGTCGAGACGATCCGCGAGGCCGGGCGACAGAAGGTGCCGTTCACGAGCGGGATCCTCGTTGGGATCGGTGAGCATCCCGCCGAGATCGTCGACAGTCTCTTCGCCCTTGCAGATATGCAACGCGAGTTCGGTCACATCCAGGAGTTCATCATCCAGAACTTCCGCGCGAAGGCGAACACCCGGATGCGCAACGCTCCCGAGCCCGAGGCCACCTACTTCGTGCGGGTCGTCGCTCTTGCACGGGTCATCCTCGGAGCGCAGGCCAACGTACAGGTTCCACCGAACCTCACCGAAGATTTCTCGCAGTACCTCGACGCCGGCATCAACGACTGGGGAGGTGTGAGCCCGTTGACCATCGACTGGGTGAACCCGGAAGCACCATGGCCGGATCTCGTCCGCCTCGAAGCAGTGACGGGCGAAGCTGGGTTCGTGTTGCGTCCCCGACTCCCTGTGTACCCGGAGTACATCGAGAGTGAGTGGATCGACGCCGAACTCCTCGGAGCCGTCGTCGGGCGTGCAACCGATGACGGGTACGCTGACATCCCCATCGGCGGGAGCACACCATGACCACCGTGACATTCCTCCAGGTTCGCCCGGCTCCACACGTCAATGAGATCTGGGCTTCGACGCGCAGGAAGGAAGGGACGCTCGTCGTCGAGGTCGACACTCCGGCGTTGAGCGACATCGAGGGCGCCCAGCGTGGCGGGCTCCTCCTCGCAAGCGGCTCGTTCGACCTCGACGCACCGGCGTACGTCGTACTACCCGGTTCGGTTCCGTCGCTCAGAGCGATGGGCGTGGCCGGTTGGCGGATCACCGTCGTCGACAGTCGAGACCGCATGGAGGTCCTCGATGCCGTTGCAGTGTCCCAAGCGGCCTACCTGCGAACGACACGGAGCCGGGTCGCCGATGCGGCACAGATCGCAGGGCTTCCCGGCTGCGAAACGACCGTCTCAGTGTTCGTCGACACGATCCGAGACGCGGTGAGTGCCGTCGAATCCGGAGCTGGAGA
>JAJRYI010000272.1 GCA_024275815.1 Actinomycetes bacterium
CTCGAGCGTGTAGGACTCGACGTGTTCGGCGAACCGGTCGAAGCCGGAGGTTGCGTGCTCGACGAACTCTGTGTTGACGAGGCCGGCGTGGATGATCTCTCTCGCGATGGCGTTGGCGAGGGCGATGTCGGAACCCGTGTCGATACCGAGCCAGGTGTCGGCCCACTCTGCAGACTCGGAGCGGCGTGGGTCGACGGCGTACATCTTTGCACCGTTGCGCACGCCCTTTGCAAGGTGGTGGAAGAAGATGGGGTGCGCGTTTCGCGCGTTGGATCCCCACAGGACGATGAGGTCCGTGGTCTCGATCTCTTCATAGGACGACGTGCCGCCGCCTGCTCCCAGGACTGCCGCCAGACCGGCGACGGAGGGAGCGTGTCAGGTTCGGTTGCAGCTGTCGACGTTGTTCGTGTGAAGGACCGTGCGTGCGAACTTCTGTGCAACGAAGTTCATCTCGTTCGTCGCTTTCGAGCACGAGAACATGCCCGTAGCGTCGGGAGCGTTACGTTGGAATCCTGCTGCTACCCGCTCGAGAGCGACGTCCCAGGTGGTCGCGGTGAGCCGACCGTCCTCACGAACCATCGGTGTGGTCAGGCGTTCGTATCGTTTACCCATCTCACCTCCTCTCCGTGCAGGTCGAGAGTACCAGCGGGCCGGTCACCAAAAGCCCGAACGTCCCCACCCTTTGGACTCTGGCGTCCAGAACCGCAACATGTTGCGGTTCTGGACGCCAGACGCCTAGAAGAGGATCGCGATGGCGTCGCCGACGAGCGACACGCCGAAGACGAGGAGCAGAACGGCCATCACGATCGAGTTGTTCTGGATGAGCCAATCCTTGGCGCTCGAGAACGCTTCATCGGCTCGCTCGCCGATGATGAGGTATCCGATCACCGGGATCGCAACGGCGCTGGCCGCGATCAGCACGAACACGAGCAGGGCGCCGACCTCGCTGCCGAACGTGAGCCCGGCCCCGGCGATCGTCACGGCGGCACCAGCGGTGAGTAGGAGGTTCTTCGGGTTGACAGCTGAGAGGAGGAACCCCATTCGAAGGGCTTTGCCGAGGCTGAATTGGTCGATCGCTGCCATCCATTTGGGCGCTTCGGCCGTCTCGCCGACACCGGGCCGTTTCTGCCATGCAAGCCAGGCGACGATGACCATCGCGATGCCGAGCAGGCCCTTGACGATGCCCGACGTCGTCGACGGTTCCCCTCCGTTCGTTGCGAAACCGGGGATCAAGAGGATGACGAATCCGACGACCAGGAGACCGGCGATCCACCCGACCAGGAACATCGGCCCGTTGGTTCGCGCCTTTGGTGTGAAGAGCATCACGATCGCCGCGGCGATCGGTACGGGACTCACCGCAACACCTACCGCGAACGGAAGGATCTCACCGAACACGTCGCCCTTGGCTACTCCCCTGTTCGCGTTGGCCGCTGCAGCTCAACGCATCACAAGATGGTACCGCACCGACCACGTCGCCTCTACGTTCCCAGGACACTGGCGTTGACACGGCTCACCTGAGTCCGATTCAACGCCAACCACCTAGAAGAAGAGCCGTCTGGCTGCGTCGGTGAAGATGGCGAGGAACAGGAACCAGGCTCCGACAAGGATCAGGATGCGGCCTCCCCATCGTTTCACAGCCGGGCCGGCCGTCTTGAACCGGTCGAGCGTCGACGCTCGTGCCAGCGCTACGACGAGGGCAGCAACGAACAGCAAGAGCACGATCATGGAGGCGGCGACCGTGAAGGTGAACACCGCGGTCGTGACACTCCCGGTGATCAGTGATTGGGCGGCCAGACCGGCCAGCAGCGGCCCCGTTCAGCCAAAGCCCGCAACGAGGTACCCGAACCCGTAGAGCACGTGGCTTACGAACTTCGTGTCGTCGCCGACATCGGCTCTGCGCCTGTCGATCGGCTCGGCCAGGTGCGACACACTGGAGAACGGAAGCCGGATCCGGCCGAGTTGTACGAGTCCCATCGTGACGAGGACCACGCCCACGACCGCTCTCAGGACGCGGCCCTGAGCAGAGGCGAAGGTGAACTGCCGAGCGATGACACCGCCGCCGACAGAGAGCAGGAGCCCGAACCCGGCTACGAAGAAGACCGCGCCGATGGACGTCCCGGCAGCGAACCGCAGCGCTCCACGCATGCGATGCCGGGAATCGGATGCAGCCTGGCGAGACAGCGTCGTCAGCAGCAGCGGGAACGAACACGGTGAGAAGAACGAAGCGATCCCAACCGTCGCCGCGACGACGATGAGCCCCGCACCCGTAGCGGCGTCGACGTCGAAGCCACGGAAGACCCGGAACCCGACGTAGCCCGCAAGGCCAACGACGAGGGTGGCGATCACGAGCAGCCCCATGCGTGCTCGCAGACGCGACTGCTTCAACTGGTCTCGGTCTGTGGTCATCGTTCTCCTATAGCGACGTACC
>JAJRYI010000273.1 GCA_024275815.1 Actinomycetes bacterium
CGGGGTCGACGCCGACTGTTTCCTGTTCTACTCGTGGGCCGACGTGATCCAGCTCGAACGCATGGTGGCGGGGAGCGACAGCGAGTCCTCCCAACGCAAGCACATCCGAAGGATGTACGACTTCGCCGAGGCGGCGATGTGCCGGCATCAGGCCATCGCCGGGTACTTCGGTGAACAGATCGACCCGTGTGCAACGTCATGTGACTGGTGCGCCGACCTCGGAGGAGATCTCCACAGCACACCGGCACCGAGGGTGACGAAGACGCCGCGTGCGCCTGCCCAGCACCGTGAGCTCTCCGAGGGCGCCCAGGATCTCTTCGAGGAGCTCCGGGTACTGCGCAAGCGACTGGCGAGCGAGCGGCAGGTTCCCGCCTACGTCGTGTTCAATGATGCAACGCTTCGCGACATGGCCACATCGTTGCCGTCGGACCGTGAGGAGCTCCTTGCGATCAACGGTGTCGGGCATAAGAAAATCGAGACCTACGGCGACGAGTTCCTCGCCGCTATCCGCACCTGGCTCGGTTGACGGCCAACCGGCGACCGAAGCCAGGGAGGCCAGGGCCGGCACTGCATGGAACGCCGACGCTGCCCCATCCCTGCTGATCGTCGTTGCGGCTCAGGTCGCCAGATGTCCGTGCGACGTGCCGGCGTGGCGACGTTCCCCGGTGTGCTGCCAACCCATCCCGAGTGCGCCCATCGTCACGAGCAAGCCGATCCCGATCGTGACGAAGGGGAGGGTCATGTCTCGCGTAGCTTCCCGGCGACTCTCGGCCCACTGTTCTGCCTCGTTCGCCGTGCCCTCGAACACCAGATCCGGTCTGCCGCTCGCCTCATCGACCACGTAGACCTGCCCCAAGCTGCCCGCGGTCGTGACCTCGTACGTCGTCCCGTCGCCGTACTCGTTGACGAAGTTCGCCCACAGCATCCCGCTCAAGAGCACGAAGATGCCGGTGAGGAAGATCACGACCCGCACCGGCGTCGCGAACGTAGAGGTGTATGCGGGTGCCAGAACCCACAGGACGACACCGATCGTCGCCGGGATGGCAACGACTGCAAGATCGACCGTGTGTGGACTCTCGCCCGTCACCAAGACGGCTGCCACGACGAGGAGGGCGAAGAGCGCTGCGATCAGGAGCGATGCATATGCCAGAGACTTCATGCTGCCTCCTTGTCCTCACCCTGATTCTTGCACCCGACTGTGGTGGGTGGAAGGGAGATCTGGGAACCTCGAAATGGCAAGTCGCTGCGAGCGGTAGTCTCTCGCCGCTATGGCCCTGCTGAGAATCCTCTCGATCAACCTGCTTGTCGATCGCACCGACCCCGACGACCTGCGTCGACTCATCGGTGACACCGACCCCGACATCATGTGCACCCAGGAGATGGGGGAGACGTGTGCCGGTGTGGTCGGTGACCTGTTCCCCCACGGGCATCTCGACCCACGAGATGACTTCTTCGGGATGGGTATCGTGACCAGACATCCCGTGGCGGTCGAACGCCTTCAACTCCCCGGTCGATCGGGGTGGGTGGCGCGACTTGCCCCCGATTCGTGGCCTGGTCTCACCAACTCTCTCGACGTCGTCAACGTCCATCTCGTGAACCCGGTCGATCGCCCGTGGCGCAAGTCGCGAGATGCGCGGTGGGGTCAGGTCGCAGGTATCGCGGCGTATCTGCGGGAACGGCCCGGTGCGAGCGTCGTCATCGGAGACATGAACGCATCACCGGCGTGGCGCGAGTACAAGCTGTTGAGTGAACTCGGCATCGATGCCGCACGGGCGACGGGCACTGCGAAGAGGACGTGGTCACATTTCGTGTCGGGACCGCGCCTGTTGCGGATCGATCACGCCTTCATCGCCAACGCCAGGCCGATCACCACCGAGGTCGCTCCGGTTCGCGGAACGGATCACTCCGCGCTCATCGTCGACATCGAGGTCTGAGGACACCCCCTCACACTGCTTCGATCCGTGTCTCGTTGGCTTCTTCGGTCTCCCTTCAGCCTCGATCCACGAGCTGCGTGTCGGTGGTCGGGCGTTTCGTCAGTCACCGTGTTGGTTTCGCGGTGTCGGGACCTGCACGTTTTCGGAGCAAGGTGCGTCGTTCTTCCGTCCCCCTTTCAAGGGGGATAGGCGAGGAGCTTGCGAC
>JAJRYI010000274.1 GCA_024275815.1 Actinomycetes bacterium
GACAACACGTTCGGTGCAGCCGGATACATCAGCCGACCGATCGACCAGGGAGCAGACATCGTCGTGGCGTCGGCGACGAAGTGGATCGGTGGCCACGGGACGTCGATCGGTGGCATCATCGTGGACTCCGGCAACTTCGACTGGCGCAACGGAAGATTCCCCGCCTTCACCGAGCCTTCCGAGGGGTATCACGGACTCGTCTTCGCCGACACGTTCGACCCCGACGGGCCGTTCGGCAACATCGCGTTCGCCATCCGTGCACGGGTCGAAGGGCTCAGAGACCTCGGGGCCACACTCTCACCGTTCAACGCGTTCCTGCTCCTTCAGGGGGTCGAGACGCTCTCGCTCCGGGTGCAACGTCACGTCGACAACGCACTCGACCTCGCCCGTTGGCTCCAGGACCAGCCGGGTGTGTCGTGGGTCAACTACCCCGGCCTCGAGGACCATCCATACCACGAGGTAGCTGATCGTGTGCTGAGGAACGGATACGGCGCCGTTCTCTCCTTCGGTGTGCAAGGCGGCTCAGCAGCAGCGAAGCGTCTCATCGACTCGCTCGAGCTCGCATCGCACCTCGCCAACGTCGGTGACGCCAAGACCCTCGTGATCCACCCTGCGTCGACGACCCACCAGCAGCTCTCTGCAAGAGAGCAGCTCGCAGCCGGTGTCACCGAGGACCTCATCCGCGTGTCGGTCGGAATCGAGCACATCGATGACATCGTCGGGGACTTCGCCATGGCGTTGTCCGTGCTCGATCGGGCCGAAGCCGTCGCCTGATGAAGCATCTCATCACCCTGCCGGGAGTGTTCCACCTCGAAGGAGGTGGAACACTCCGTGACGTCGAGGTGAGCGTGCGCACCTGGGGCAGGCACCGCTCTTCGGCGACGCTCATCTGTCACGCGCTCACGGGGAACGCCGATGCCGACGAGTGGTGGGGCGGCCTGTTCGGCATGGGGCGTGTGTTCGATCCGAACACCTCCTACATCGTGTCGACGAACGTGCTTGGCGGGTGCTCGGGGACCACCGGTCCTACATCGAAACCGACGGGAGCCGATGAGCCGTTCGGCCCGGATTTCCCGTCCATCACGATTCGCGACATGGTTCATCTTCAGAAGGCAGTTCTCGATGAGCTCGGCGTGACCCACCTCGACCTCGTCATTGGTGGGTCCATGGGCGGCATGCAGGTGCTCGAGTGGGGGATCCTGTATCCAGACCGCGTCGGTGCGATCGCCCCGATCGCCGTGGGGTCGGCACAGTCGGCGTGGGCCATCGGCATCTCGGAGGCACAGCGCCATGCGATCACATCGGATCCGAACTTCTCCGCAGGACGCTACCCCCCGCAGGCACCCCCGGCCGACGGCCTGGCAACGGCGAGGATGTTCGCCATGTGCTCGTATCGCAGCCACGAGAGCTTCGAGTCGAAGTTCGCGCGTACCGAAGATGCGGGTACCTTCGGAGTACAGGCGTATCTACGCCATCAAGGCACCACGCTCGTGGAACGCTTCGATGCGAACACCTATCTGACGCTCATCGATGCCATGGACAGCCACGATCTCGGCAGGAACCGCGGACCGAGAGAGGCGATCGCGCGACGGATCACGCAACCGGCCCTGGTCGTCGGAATCACGTCGGATGTTCTCTATCCGTTGGCCGAGGTGAAGGCCCTGGCAGAGGTGCTACCGAACGCCACGTTCGCCGTGCTCGACAGCCCGCAAGGCCATGATGCCTTCCTCACGGACACGACAGAACTCGACGAGATCGTCCAGGGGTTCCTTGCCGGTCTGGGACGATCCGTACCCCTCGGTAGCCACGGATCCGCCTGACGGGCCCACGTCCGTCCCCCCTTCAGCCTGGATCCTCGAGGTCGCACTATCCCGAGACTCCCGATTCTCCCGTCCCCCTTTCAGGGGGGACAAGCGAGTCTTCGAGCGAGGGGGGACCGCGTGCCTCGGTGACGCTATCGTGCCGGTTCCAGGTAGTGAGAGGGCGATGATGGACGGTAACACGGCGGTGAGGGCTCCTCTCACCGGGACGATCATCAGGGTCGATGTTGCTCCCGGTGACGTCGTCTCGAGTGGTGCCTCGCTGTGTTTGATCGAGTCGATGAAGCTCGAGCATCCTGTGGTCGCACCGTTCGACGGGACAACGACCGCCGTGCACGTCGCGTCC
>JAJRYI010000275.1 GCA_024275815.1 Actinomycetes bacterium
GTCCCGAGATGCCGACGAGGCCGACGGCAGGGAACTCGCTGAGGTCGAATCCAGACGCAGCAGGACAGCGGACCATGCGCGGCCCGAAGCGGCCGAACGTCTCCGATCTGCCGGGCGGATGACCGCCAGGGAGAAGATCGCCTCACTGAGCGACGGGGATTCGTTCCACGAGTACGGCACCTTCGTCATCGCTGCCCAGCGTGCTCGTCGATCCATCGACGAACTCATCGACCGTACCCCTGCCGACGGACTCGTCACCGGGATCGCATCGGTCAACGGTGACCGGTTCTCTCCGAGTAGCTCGCTCGTCGCCATCCTGGCGTACGACACGACCGTCCTGGCTGGCACCCAGGGCGTGATGAACCACAAGAAGACGGACCGGCTGCTCGCTATGGCACTCGAGAGACGGCTGCCCGTCGTGCTGTTCGCAGACGGCGGTGGCGGCCGGCCCGGCGACACGGAAACCATCACCAAGACGGGACTCGACGTCCCCACCTTCGCCACGTTCGCCCGACTGTCGGGATCCGTTCCGCTGATCGGCGTCGTCTCGGGGTACTGCTTTGCGGGGAACGCGATTCTTGCAGGGATGTGCGACGTCATCGTTGCGACACGACGGGCACACATCGGAGCGGGTGGGCCCGCCATGATCGAGGGAGGCGGCCTCGGTGTTGTAGCGCCCGATGAGATCGGCCCGGTGGAGGTCCAGTATCCGAACGGGGTGATCGACGTCCTCGTCGAGGATGATCGATCCGCGATAGAGGCCGTCAAAGCGTACCTATCGTACTTCCAGGGACCGGTGACGACGTGGGAGACGCCCGACCAGGCGTCGCTGCGCTCTGCAGTACCGGCGAACCGGCGACGTGTCTATGACGTGCGATCGATCATCTCGACACTCACAGACGCGGGTTCCGTCATGGAACTTCGCGGAGCGTTCGGCAGGTCCCTCATCACCGCTCTTGCAAGGGTCGAGGGGGTTCCCGTCGGGGTCATTGCGAACGACCCGAGCTGCGGTGGCGGAGCGATCGATGCAGATGCTGGAGACAAGGGGGCACGCTTCCTCCAGATCTGTGACACCTTCGGCATCCCGGTCCTGTCTCTCGTCGACACCCCGGGAATCATGGTCGGTCCCGACTCAGAACGGGAGGCAACGGTGCGTCACGCCTCACGGCTGTTCGTAGCAGGCGCCAATGCTCATGTCCCCATCATGGCCGTGGTCACGCGACGCGGGTACGGCCTCGGGGCGATGGCCATGGTTGGAGGAGGCTTCAAGGAGAGTGTCTTCACCATCGCCTGGCCGACCGCGACCCTTGGGCCGATGGGCCTCGAAGGAGCCGTACATCTCGGCTACCGCCGCGAACTCGACGCGATCGAGGATCCCGATGAGCGAGAGAGACAGTACGACCAACTCGTCGCCTCGGCGTACGAAGACGGCAAGGCCTTGAACGCTGCGACCTGGTTCGACGTCGACGAGGTCATCGATCCCGTCGATACCAGATCGTGGGTAGCGACGATCCTGAAAACCATCAGCCGCGAACGAACCTGGGGCCAACGACCCTACGTCGACACCTGGTAACGATCACCAGGCCCCGAACTATGGGGTCTTGCTCATCGCAACGGCGACGAGGGCAGCGACTCGCGCGTTGTTCTCGGAGAGCGCGAGGTTCACAGGTATGTTCCGCCCGTCGAGCGCTTTAGAGATCTCAGCGAGAACGAACGGCGTGACCGCTGCACCGGAGATCCCGGCTGTACGGGCCCGGTCGAGAGCATCGCTCATCGCTCCCTGGATCGCTGAGGATGCAAGGGCATCGTCGGCAGGAACCGGTACAGCGAGCAGCACACCGCCACCCCAGGTGAACCGTTCAGCGACGAGTGTCGCCACTTCTCGTGGCGTGTCGAGTCGCAGCGGGACCGGCAGGCCACTCGAACGAGCGTAGAACATGGGGAACTCGTCACTCTGATACCCGATCACCGGAACGGACAGCATCTCGAGATGCTCGAGCGTCCCTGCAATGTCGAGGAACGCTTTCGCTCCCGCAGAGACCGTGAGTACCCGATGGCGGGCGATCGCCCCGAGATCTGCCGACACGTCCCCCGACTCCTGTGCGCCATGGTGCACCCCACCGATGCCGCCCGTTGCGAACACGGCGATGCCTGCTCTCTGGGCAATAGCGAGCGATGCCGACACCGTCGTTGCACCGACCGACCATCGTTGGGCGATCGCCGCAGCGATGTCCCTTTCGGCGGTCTTCGTCGCCTCGCCCAGGATACGCTCGTACCCGGAGTCATCGAGTCCGACATGTACGACTCCATCGAGGATCGCCGTGACTGCAGGCTCGGCACCTGCATCACGGACCGCAGCAAGCGTTCGGGCCAGCGCTTCTTCGTTCGCAGGTGAAGGCAGGCCGAGGTTCGAAAAGATCGTGCTCTCGAGGGCCACCACGGGACGCCCTCCCTGGAGCGCCTCGCTCACGGGCGCACTGATGGTCATGTTCGGCATTGTGGGCTCCGTGTCTGGTCGATCCAACCACCTCGAGGTTACGGGGAGTAGCGGGTGAGCACTTCCGCAGCGAGACGGTGGCCCGCTGTGATGGCATCTTCGATGTCGATGCCTGCCATGCGCGCCACGATGAAGCCTGCAGCGAACGCGTCGCCCGCACCGGTGGTGTCACGCACGTCCTGAACGGTGAACGCCGGCACGGTTGCGATGAGTCGCCCACCGCTGTAGGCAACGGCCGGATGTCCTCCGTCCTTGATGATCGTGAGATCGACCCCCTCAGCTCCCCTGGTGTCCGTCATAGCGAGGACCTGGCCTTCGTCCGCGTTGGAGAACAGCACGTCGGGCTTCAACGCATCGACCATGGCCGAGAACCGCTCGATGCCGAACTCCTCGATGATCGCCACCGATGATGCGTCGATACTGACCTTTCCCCCGGCTCTCTGTACCGTGCGAATCGCTGCCCGGCTCGTCGTTCCCAGCGGTTCGACGACCAGTGAGTAGGAGGGAACGTGCAGCCAGGTGATGCCGGCGAGGTCGGCATCGTCGATCGAGTCGAGTTCCACTGCCGCTGCTCGGTCGGGGAGCATCGAACGCTCCCCTCCGGGGTGGACGAGGACCACGATCGTCCCGGTCCTCCCCTGCTGTTGCACACGGGCATCGACACCTGCGATCGCAAGGTCACCGATCAGAGATCTGCCGATCGCATCCGTTCCGACCCGGCCGATGAAGCGAACACCGGTACCGGTGTTCGCGGCAGCGACAGCGACGTTGGCGGCGCTTCCGCCTCGCCTCCGGTGGATCTGCACAGCGGTATCTGTACCCGTCGCGATGTCACCGGACAGCCACACCACGACATCTTCGACGACGTCACCGAGACAGCAGAGCACCGGTTGGCCTATACACAGGGGGCGGGACGGCGCTGCACTACGCGACGATCGCGGTGTCGGGTTCGACACTGCGAGATCTGCGTCGACGGCGGATCAGCACGACCGCGACGGTTCCACCGACGACCGCCAGTCCACCGACGATGAGAACGGCTCTCGAGATTCGCCTGGCCTTCACCACAAGCTCACCTGCGGTCTCGACGAACTCTTCAGCCAGCACTGCTATCTCGTCGGCTCGCTCCAGGTTCTCCTGGACGAACTCGAGACCCCGTTGAATCTGATCAACCGAGCTCGGTGCATACTCGATGGTCTCAGCAGCTGTCATCGTCGTCCCCACATGTCGGCTATGTCGTCCCTGTGATGGTACCTGCAGCGGCCAACCGAGAGCCAGACGAGTGTTGGGGGTGAGCCCGGTCGGACCCGCCCCCACACTCGCCCCTGTGGACGATCAGTCGTCGTGCTTGTCGTCCTTCTTCTTGTCCTTGCCGTGACCGTTGCCATGGCCACCGTCATGGTCGTCATCGTGGCCCTTGTCGAGATCGAGGCCGATCACGACCGGGTCATGGTCCGACGCCCGGAACTGATCGGGTGTGAAGTATCGAGCTTCGTACGGGATCACCCGACTATCGCTGCTCTTGTACGCATCCCAGTCGGGAAGGCGAGGCTCGTCGGCGTTGACGTGCCACACCTTGGTCTTGGTCACCTGGTCTGCCATCGCGTCCGTTGCAAGCGCATGGTCGATGAGACCACGGCCAACCCACGGGAAGGCGAACGATGCGAAGAAGTTGTAGGAGTACGGGTTCTTGTCGTACTTCGACACCAGGTTGACGAGTTCCTTCTCGAGCGTTCTGACCGGGTCCTCTCGCAGGTACGAGTTGAGGTCACCGACCACGAGCACGTCTGGATCTCCCGTCGTCGCAACGAGATCGTCGACGAACTCGAGCACGGTCTCGGCCTGCCACACCCGTGTTCCGTTGCAGTTGCCCTGGCCGTTCGGGTCGAACGGGTCTCCGATCGACGAACACGACGAACCTTTCGACTTGAAGTGGTTCACCATGATCGTGAAGATCTCCCCGTCCGCATCGAACGTCTGGGCTACCGGTGGCCGTCCGATCGGGTCGTCCTTGCCGGGCCGTACCGTGTCGAACGCGTCGTCCTTGATCGTGATCGGGTCACCGACCGGCTCGACGGAGCCCGAGCGGTAGATGATCTCGTTACGGATCGGGTACGAGTTGTAGTAGACGGTTCCGTCACTCAACCGTGGCTCACCCATCCACACCCAGTCACCTTCATCGTCTGCGTCGTTCAGCGCTGCAACGAGGGTGAGCACGGGCCTGTGCGTCGGGTCGTTCTCGATCTCTTGAACGGCGATGATGTCCGGATTCGTCCCGAGCAGCATCGCAACGAGCTTGTCCGTCTGCATCTGCAGCTCGGCGGGGTCGTCGGCACCACGACCACCGAGCGTCGTCCAGTAGTTGAGGATGTTGGCGGAGGTAACGACGAGATCACCGCCGACCTTCGGAGCCTTCGGGCGCTTGTTCTTCGTCTTTAACTCGACGTCACCAGCCGGCTGGATCCGGTACTGACCGTACGAGTAGTAGACGCCACCTTCGAGTTCCTTCACCTGATCGCCGAGGCGGATCGTCGTGCGATCTCCGAGATGTGGTGGTGGATCCATCCAACTCCAGGTCGACCCGTCGTCGAGGAGGAGCTTGCGTGCCATGTTCGCTGTTGCCAGGTCGCCTGCCGAGCCCGCCGGGTACTGGTTCGTTGGCTGTTCGATCACTTTGCCGTCGGTGAGCCAGATCTCACCGTACTTGTAGAGGTTGTAGGTGTCGGTGACCGTCAGCTTGTCGTCGA
>JAJRYI010000276.1 GCA_024275815.1 Actinomycetes bacterium
CCTTCAGCCTGCCTGCATTCCTCCCGACGTTCGCCGACCAGATCACCGCCGACGAGGGTCTGACGATCGGGCTCATGGCCGATCTCGGCAAGAGCGCCCTGACGCTCGGGACGGGGAACATCGACAACACCACATTGCCGGTGAAGAACTACAAGGGAAGCGACGGACGCGCCTACGTCGTCCCCGTCGAATCTACCCAGGCCGTCATCGATGCCTTCATTGCGGGGGAGCCGTTCCCGACCGACGAGTCGTGAGCCCCCAGATCTGAGAGAGCCCGATAGAACGGAACGATCCGGGCAGTGCCCGACCCCTTGCATCTCGCGCAACGTCTAGGCAGCGGAGTCGCTCTGTGCAGCTTCTGCAACGAGCGCAGTGAGCAGGGCTTCGGTCGAACCATCATGGACGGGCTGATCGGCGTCGAGAACTCCTCTGTCGGTGAGCATGAGGAGCCATATGAGAGCGGGCACGGCGATCAATCCCGCTGCGACGAACGCTACGAGGAGAGCGATGAGCACCGCAGGTGATGCCGCCCCTTCCTCGATGGTCAGAACGTTGGGGAGCAGCCACGGGAACTGGCCGACAGCCCAGCCCCACAGGATCCCCGCAGTCGCAAGGACGGCGAGGACGCGTGACAGTCGTGTCCTGTGCAGGTAGATCGACACCAACGATGCGAGACCTGCCAGGACAGAGAGCCCGACGACGACGACACCGAAGGTACTGGTCAACCCTTCATACAACGTGGGCGCGTCGGCCTTCACGACGAACGGCCCGGTGAGGGCGACGACGCCTCCAACGATACCGGCGGCCAATGCCCGGGAACGGAAGTACTCGGAGAGATCGTCGAGCCCCGAACGCTGTGCGTCTCTCGCCACGAGGACCGCCGCGACGTAGGCGCAGATGACGACGGCGAGCACCCCTCCCAGGATCGACAGGGGGTTGATCCACGACGTCCACGGGTCACCGGCCGCGTTACCGAGCGGCACCCGACCCGAGGCGACGCCACCGGCCACTGTGCCGAGGAAGAACGGTGTGACGACTGAGGCTCCGGCGAAGGCGGTCCCGAGCACAGCCTTGCCTTGCACCGTCGGTGCCCATTTGCGAAACGCGAATGCCGATCCCCGAAACACGATCCCCAGGCCGGCGAGCATCATCGGGATGTACATCGTCGTCATGATCGACACGAACGCTGTAGGGAACGCCGTCCACAGATACACGAGCACGAAGATCAGCCAAACGTGGTTCGCCTCCCAGACGGGACCGATCGACCGCTCCAGCAGGCCGCGAGGCCGACTTCCCTTCTTGGGGCCGCCCGCAAGGAGATCCCACATGCCTGCACCGAAATCGGCGCCGGCGAAGATGGCGTACGCCGTCAACCCAACCCAGATGATGACGAGGATGGTGTCTGCAAGCATCAGGACTCGACCTTCGACGGTCCGTACGGGATCTCGACGTCTTCACCTGCTGCCATCCTCTTGGCGATGATGCGAAGCACGATGATCGTCACGATCCCGAGCCCCAGGTACACGAGGCTGATGGTGATCGCCGACGCCACGATCCCTGTGGAGAGGGACACGGCGTCCTTCGTCCTGACGAGCTGCCACACGATCCACGGTTGCCTGCCGACCTCGGTGACGATCCATCCGGCTTCGAGCGCGACGATGGCTGCCACACCGGCGAACGACGACGCTACCCAGAACAGCTTCGCCTCGGGGGGTCCTCTTCGCCTCCACCACGACCACCCGAACCAGGCGGCCAGGAGCAGTAGCGCGGTTCCGATCCCCACCATCACCTGGAAGGCGATGTGTACGACGTTGACGGGCGGTGTGTCGGCAACGGGGATCTCATTGAGTCCGGGAAGTTCACCGTCGAGAGATCTCGTGCCGAGGAGGGATGCGAGACCGGGGATCTCGACCGCCCAACGCACCTCGCCGTCCACGTAGAGACCTCCCAACGTCAGGGGGGCGTTCGTTCGGGTCTCGGGGATCATCTCCATCGCTGCGAACTTCGCAGGCTGCGCCTCGATCAATCGACGGGCTGCGACGTCCCCGACGAGGATCTGGATCGGAGCAGCGATCGAAGCGACGGTGAACGGGATGAGGAAGCCGAGCCGGACGATGCGCGACCGGTCTCCCTTCAGCCATCGCACCGCGTAGACCGAGGCCACCAAGAACCCCGTCATCATGTAGGCAGCGATGAGCATGTGCAGCCACTCGATGACCGCAGCCGAGTTGAACATCGCCGCCCACGGGTTGACGTCGATGATCTCTCCGCCCGGCCCGATCGAGAACCCGGCGGGGCCGTTCATCCAGCCGTTGACCGAGATGATGAAGAAGGAGCCGGCGAGGCCCGAGACCGTCATCGGGAGGAGGACGAACATGTGCAGACGCGCCGGCAACCGCTTCCAGCCGTAGAGGTAGATACCGATGAGGATCGCCTCGACGAAGAACGCTACTCCCTCGAGGGCGAAGGGGAGACCGATCACGTCACCGTACGGTCCCATCAAACCGGGCCAGAGCATCCCCATCTCGAAGCTGAGGATCGTACCCGACACTGCCCCGACGGCGAAGAGGACGGCCATGACTTTCGACCAGCGCTTCGCTAGGCGCAGGGAGTCGGGATCCCGCTTGGTGTACCCGCGCCGGTGGGCGAGGAACGTGATGAACGGGAACGCGACACCGAAGCCAGCGAGGATGATGTGGAACCCGAGACTGAACGCCATCTGGTAGCGCGCCGCGTACAGGTTCAGCTCGGAAGCGGCGGCGAACAGGAGATCGGCATTCACAGAGTTGTTCCCTCGTCTGTGCCCGTTTTCCGGGCCCGTGGTCGGTCTCGAGACTGAACGCTACCGACGCCTTCAGCCTACCCATAGACCGGCACCGTGGGGGATGCCGATGGCGGTAGGCCGACCATCTTCTGCCTCTTGCGACTACGCCATCACCGCGACGGCCTCGATGAGATCCTCGATCTCCTCTTCGGTGTTGTACGCATGCACAGAAGCGCGTACGAGTCCGTCGATCTGACGGCGATGCATGTCGAGCGGAGCGGAGAACGGCGTCGAAGTGGAGAC
>JAJRYI010000277.1 GCA_024275815.1 Actinomycetes bacterium
CCTCCGGAATGACGATCCTCGCATGGCAGTCGTGTGACGGTTCCGAGGGACGGCTGTACCGGGCGGACCCATCGGGGAACGAGGTCCTCGAGCTGGTACCGAGGGTCGGCGATGCCTGGGGTGTCCGCGACGCAGCGACACTCGCCGTCATATACCCCTAGATGTGACAACCGGACACGTTGTCCCCGGCGGGACCGTGTGATTGGGCGAGGCCTGCGACAACACACCACAGCCCACCCGACCGAGGCCCGACCCGATGGCAGCGGTTGGTCGTGACCCAACTACGCCAGGGTGGCGACCATCACGGCCTTGATGGTGTGGAGTCGGTTCTCCGCCTGATCGAAGACGATGCTCGCGTCGGACTCGAACACCTCGTGGGTGACCTCGAGGCCATCGGGCATGTTCGTGTGTTCCATGATGTCCTTGCCGACGACCGTGTTCGTGTCGTGGAAGCCGGGGAGACAGTGCATGAACTTTGCCGCCGGATTGCCGGTGGCGTTCATCAGGTCCGCGGAGATCTGATACTCCTTGAGTTCCTCGACACGAGGCACCCACACGTCCTTGGGTTCTCCCATCGAGACCCACACGTCCGTGTGAACGAAGTCCACCCCGTTCACAGCAGCCTCGACGTCTTCGGTCACGGTGATCGTTGCCCCGGTCTTGGTCGCTATCTCCTCAGCAACGGCGACGACCTCCGCAGGTGGAGCGAGGTGGCCGGGGCCTGCAAGACGGATATCGCTCCCCATGAGCGCTGCCATCACGATGTGTGAGCGCGCCATGTTGAAGCGGAGATCGCCCACGAAGGCATACGACAAGGCGTTGTATGGCTTGCCCGATGCCTCGTGCATCGTCAGGAAGTCCGCGAGCATCTGAGTCGGATGCCACTCATCCGTCAGACCGTTGTACACCGGCACTCCTGCGTAGAGCGCCAAGTCCTCGATGTCGGACTGGTTCTTGCCTCTGTACTCGAGGGCGTCGTACATACGGCCGAGAACCCGCGCCGTGTCGGCGATCGACTCCTTGTGGCCCATCTGGGAACCCGAGGGATCGAAGTAGGTCACGTGGGCGCCCTGGTCGAAGGCAGCAACCTCGAAAGCTGCACGCGTCCGGGTCGAGGTCTTCTCGAACAACAGAGCGATGTTCCTGCCGCTCAGTTGGGGTTGTTCGGTGCCGGTGTACTTTGCCGTCTTGAGCGACTACGACAGATCGAGGAGGAACTTCATCTCCGTCGGAGTGAAATCGAGTTCCTTGACGAAGCTCCGGTTCTTGAGGTTGTAGGCCACGGTGATCTCCTTGTGTTCATCGGATTCTATGCGCACACACGACAACGGGGTCAACCCGGCACCGTTCGACGATGACACGTCGCTCCGTCGACCCGAAGACCGCCGCACGACTACCGTTGCCGGGTGACCTGCCAACCCACATCGTCGACCGACTCGGTGACCGAACACGGCGTCTACTCCGAAGTTGGCAAACTGAGGAAGGTCATCGTTCACCGGCCGGGCCAAGAGATGCGGCGCCTCACACCGTCGAACGCCCACGACCTCCTCTTCGAGGACGTGATCTGGGCCCGCAAGGCCCGCGAGGAACACGACGCCTTCGTCGACATCCTCCGAGGAGACTTCGACGTCCACGTGATGCACATCCACGATCTCCTCGCAGACGTCGTCGCCACTCCCGCCGGACGATCCTACGTCCTCGACCGAAAGCTGACCCCGAACGAGGTAGGGATCAACGGCTCCCTCATCCTGCGCGAATGGATGGACGAACTCGACGCGCCCACCCTCGTGCAGTACCTCATCGGAGGGATCACCGTCGATGAACTCCCCTCCGACCTTCGCAACCCAGCACGCAAGGCGTGGGAGAGCAACGACTTCGTCCTTCCCCCGCTGCCGAACCAACTCTTCGCCAGGGACAGTTCGAGTTGGATATACAACGGGGTGACGCTGAACCCCATGTTCTGGCCAGCCCGCCGGGACGAGACGCTGCACCTCGCTGCGATCTACAAGTTCCACCCCGAGTTCACCGACCCGGGCGTGACCGTGTGGTGGGGGGACCCACCGGACGCGGGGTACGGCAACGCCATGCTCGAAGGCGGAGACGTGATGCCGATCGGCAAGGGAGTCGTCCTGATCGGGATGGGGGAACGAACCACGTACCAAGCCGTCGGCCAGGTAGCCAAGGCCCTCTTCGACAACGAAGCTGCAACACGGGTCATCGCCGCCAAGATGCCGGCCGACCGAGCGAGCATGCATCTCGACACGGTGTTCACGTTCTGCGACGTCGACCTCGTAACGGTCTATGAACCCGTCGTCGACACGATCCGTCCCATCAGCTACTACCCCGCAGACGACGGCGGCCTCTCCGTGACGATGGAGACCACCGGGTGGCTCGATGTGGTCGAAGATGCGCTCGGTCTCGACGACCTTCGCGTCGTCCCGACCGCAGGCGACGTGTTCGAAGCAGCCAGGGAGCAGTGGGACGACGGCAACAACGTCGTTGCGCTCGAACCCGGTGTCGTCGTCGCGTACAACCGGAACGAGTGGACGAACGCTCGTCTCCGAGCAGCCGGCGTCACGGTCATCGAGATCGAAGGATCCGAACTGGGCCGCGGACGTGGAGGGGGACACTGCATGACGTGTCCGGTCCTGCGTGACGCCGTCTACGACTGACCCGCTCAGCCGTTCATCTCGAGATACGCGGCAAGCCACTCCTCGTCGAGTTCTGCGTAGGGATCGTCGACTCCAGGGACGGTCCATACGTGCATCATCTCGTTGGTGACCGGTATCGAGAGGGATCCCAGCGGGCATGCCCCGAGCGGTGATTCGAATCCGGTGATCGTCACAGGAATCGACCCGAAGCAGATGTGATCGTGGGCATGCCAGACAGCGATCGGGCCTGCGAACATGGGGCCAGGGTCACCGATGGACTCCATCTCGTAGAGTGCCCCGAGCAACACAGGACCGTTGGCCGTCGGCTCGTACACCAACATCTCGGGTCGCTGTGGATCGAGGATGATCCCGTCCGACTTACGTTGCGGATTCTCTGCGTGGAACTGGGATCCGAACATGTTCTCCACCTGGTACCCGTCGGCTGCAGCTACAGACACATCCTTGTACTTGTCGATGGCGGCAACTGTTCGCTCATAGAACAGTCGTGCGGCCCGCTGTTCTGCCGACGTCGGCGCCCGGTCTATCCCAACGGGCAGCAGCACACCGGGCAACGGTGTCTCCCCGATCTTCTCCCCTCCGATACCTGCGACGACCGCACCTCCCCAACCGGCAAGGGTGGTGAAACCGATCGCTCCTATCACGGTGAGAGACGCCACCGTACGTCTGACCTTCCCACCCTCGACCGACCGCATGATGACGGCCAGAGCAGTGGCTTCGACGAGAGCGGTGATCATCCCGACCTGTCCAACGGTGATCCCGGCAACTGCAAGCCCCAGATTCACCGTCAGGGTGCCGATCAGGAGGATCCCGAGCACCGTACGCCACGACCTTGCTAGAAGGATTCGTCGCACAGCGACGAGTTGAGAGGTGGCGACGATGAACAGCCACACACCGACACCCGAGTCGAAGTGACCGAAGGCCATTCCGAGGTTCATCACACCGGACACACCAAGCAGCCACACGAGGAGTCGATGAACTGAACCCAGGGCCCGGTATCGCACCAGAACCGCCTCTGACATGGCGTTACCACGGCGAGCTGACCAGCCGATCGTCGTGACAACGAGGACCAATCCGAAGACAGCAAGGATGGCTAATCCATGCTCGGGTGCGATGCCGTACAGGGGGCTCCCGACGTACCGCTCGAGGAGTGCCCCGCCTTCGTTCATGCCCATAACCCCTCGAGTTCCGGGTCTTCGTCGACAGCCACGGTCGGCTCACTGTCCTCGAACTGGGAGCGAGCATCAGAACGACACAGAAGCCAGAAGATGGAAGTTGGTAACACGATCTGCACGAGAATCCCCGTTGGGGTCAACGCTCGACCCGCGAGGCCAAGTGCCAGTGCCAGGTCGATGAGGCCGATCGTGAGCCACCCGATCTGAAGTCCCAAGATCCAGCGGCGGGTGGACCGACGACCCTTGGGGAGCCTGGCGACGAGGATGAGTGTGATCGTCGCTCCAGCCACAGTGAGTATCGCCCCGAACGCCGGAACACCGCCAAAGATCAGGGCCGCACCAACCGCCTCGACGGCAAGGGCCACAGTGACCGCAGCCTGTACGAAGAGGAGTAGCCCCGCCACAGCGACGGGCCCTTCATCCATGTGGTTCGTTTCGTCCATTGCTCAACGATCGACCACCGACATGGGTCCACGATGAGATGCAGATGAGTCCACGATGAGACCATCCAGCGCGTGAGGGCCCCCGCTTGGCGGGGCCCTCACGTTCTTCATCGAACGGGTCGAGTCAGGACTCCAAAGAGTTCCCTTCGCCTTCACTATCCACTTCTTCGTCATCGCTCCCACCCGCCGGGACGTAGCCGGCAACGATGTTCTCGGCGCCCACCGCTGCACCCGTGACCTGACTGACGACCACGTTGCCCTCTTCGTCGATCGCCGCTGTCGTAGCTGAGCCGACGATGGTCTCTCCATCGGATGCGACGGCGAACTGCATCGCGGCGTCGCCCATCGCTACGTTGCCGTAGAGGACCCCTTCGTCATCGTTGGCCAGTAGCCCGAGAACGCCGGCTGCTTCGGCATCGATCGTGTGCCTGGCGAGGTTGTCGTACCCGGCGATGATGTCCTGGAGTTGGGACACCCAGGTGTTCTCGACGACGGCGATGAACGCTGAGGTTCCCGGATTGAGGCCTTCTGCCGTTTCCTTCAGGTCGTCGTCCTCGAGGGCCATCTTGGCGAGTTTCGCGCTGCCTGCTCCCACACCGGCTCCGATCGCTGCGGCGGCGAGAATCGAAGGTGGGAAGACGAGTCCGATGGCTCCACCGATGAGCGCACCGATGCCGAGACCTCTCTTGACGCTCGGCAGCGACTCCTGCTTCACCGTAGCGTTGCCCTCTGCATCTTTGACCAGCGTTGCAGCGTCGATGATATCGACCGCCTTGGCCTGGTCGAGTTCCTTGAGGGCTTCGACAGCCTTCGCCGCGCCGTCCTCGGTGTCATAGACGGCGAAAAGGATCTCGTAGTTCTCGTACTTGTTCGACATAGGTCTCCTCCAGATGCAGGCATCCCTCAGAGATGCAGGGGATCGGGTCGGGCAAACCGAAGGCTACCGCGACCGTCGGTGTCCGCCCACGAGCAGCCCGACCATGCGATCGAATGGAACTGAAATAGATCCTGTGTCGTTCGAGTTGAGCAAGGACGAGCACATGACGGGTGTGCACGAGAGGAGTCGGTGTGGCGAAGAAGCAGCGATCTGCAAAAAAGTCTGTGGACCAGCAGAAGCAGGCCGAGAAGCAGGCCCGGAGGCAGGAACGCAAGGTCGCTGAAGCTGCTGCGAAGAAGGCAGCCGAACGCAAGCGGCGTATCAAGACGGGCGCCGCCGTCCTCGTCGGTGTTTCAGCGATCGGCCTTCTCGGATTCTCCATCTACCGCAAGGCCGTGCCACCCGAACTACCCGGCGTTGCCCAGGAGTCGAATCAGGGGCGTACCCACGTCGTGAACGACCGATCCGTCGCCTACTCCTCTGCGACCCCAACGAGCGGATCTCACAGCGGGAGCTCACCGCGGTGTGGCATCTACAACCAGGAGATGCCTCCCGAGTTCGCCGTACACGCACTCGAACACGGCACGGTGGTCATCTGGTATCAGCCGACCATCCCCGGCGATGAACTCTCAGCCATTCGTCGCACGGTGACCGGCTTCGACAGCGACGTGATTCTGTCACCGAACTCGCAACTCTCCGACCCCGTTGTTGCCACGTCGTGGGCGAGACTCAAAGCATATGACGGCGCCGACCCTGAGATCGAGCAGTTCATCGCTACCTACCGCAACCGTGGGCCTGAAGCGTTCCGCTGCGCCTACTGATCCAGCGAATCCGTCCTCGGATGGGTACC
>JAJRYI010000278.1 GCA_024275815.1 Actinomycetes bacterium
CTGTCCGTGATGTCTTCCCACGCTGCTGCCACGTCGCCTCGAGCAAGCCGGCTGCGTCGTCGTCGTGCTCGCAGCCACTTCGTTGCAGGTGCCAGGCCGGCGAAGAAGAAGACGACGACGAGCGCGATGGCGAGATCGACGAGCCACGCTGGTAGCTCGAACCCGTTCGATGTCGACTCCGTGTCTCCTCCACCCGAGGCGCGGACACGGTCGACGGGTTCCGGACGCTCGAATCGGCCCTGGTCCGGACCCGTCTCGCCACCCTCGGCGTCGATGGCGCCGATATCGGGGATCTCGTCGATGTACGCAACCGGAGAGAAGTCCAGGTACTCGGTCAGCGTGTCGTTGATCGTCGGAGCCGAGTACCCGGGGCGGGGAGTGGGATCGAACATCATCCAACCGAACTGCGGGATCCAGATCTCGACCCAGCTATGTGCGTTCTTGTCCTGGATGAGCACCGTGGTGTCGTTCAGCATCTCCTTACCGGGGGCGAATCCGAGTACGACCCGCGACGGTATCCCGAGTGCTCGTGCCATCAGCGCCATCGATGTTGCGTACTGCTCGCAGTACCCGTTACGGACGTAGGGGTTGGACTCATCCGTGAGCCAATCCTCGACGGAGGAGGTCGTGTACTGGGCGGGAACGCTGTCGTTGTAGGTGAACTCACCGTACTGCTCGTCGCCGTACCGGAAGTACTGCTCGAGGGCGATCGCCTTCTCGTAGTTGGTCTCGAGGTTCGTCGTGAGACCCTCCGCGATCCGAACGACGCTTGCTCCGAGGTCATCGGGGTACTCGGTCCAGAACTCCTCGTTGGCCAGAGCAAGCGGTTCGAGGTCGCGCTCTGGCTGGGGAAGGTACGCGTTGTCGTCCTCGGCTGCCTGGAACAGTGGGCTCAGCGTCCCATCTTCGGTGCGCGCCAGGGCTGCGAGGGTCGCACCGTCGTACCTGGCGACCTCTGCGCGTACCGTGTACTCCATACCCTTGTAGGTCGTGTCCCCCGGGAGGAACAAGGACCCGTCGAGTCGCCGAACGCGGATGGATCTGAGGTCCCCCTCGTTGGATGACGCCACGAAGTTCGCCGTCGTGGGAGCAGGCATCCAAGGCTGAGTGAGATTCTCGATCCTGATCGCCACCGTCACCGGGAGCGTTTCACCGCGATACACCTGGGATTCGTCGATCCACGTCTCTGTATCGATCGGGAACGCCTGGACCCGGTCGGTCTGCCACCGACCGTCGCGATACACGTCGAGCGTCACCGTGCGGAACCGGAGTTGATCGGGGGAGATACCATCGACGGTGGCAACGAACAGCGGGAGGGAGGTCTGGCTGATCAGTTGGGCCTTGATGTCGGTGTACGGGTTGTACGACACCGAACCGGAGTACTCGTCGGTGTACCCCGCCGGTGCCCGCCACGTGACGAGGCCGTCGTTGGGAACGGTGCCGCCGAGGAACGCAACGGATCCGATCGCGGCCACGATCGTTACGGCAACGAGAGCTATGACCGCCAACGACGGTCGCTTACTCGGAGGGCGCGTTGCCCCGACGCGTTGAAGTCGACCGGACCCTTGATCGCGCTCATCCGCTCTGATCGCAAGCAGTGACAACGCAACGATTCCAAGGAAGACGGTGACGTGGGCGATCCCCTTGGGGCGGCGATCGATGATCACGAACTGCAGGGCGATGATGAGCGGTGTGATCACGGCGATGTACGGACGGCCGTTGAGGAGTCCCGCAACGAGGAGGAATCCCAGGATCCAGAACAAGACGGTGAGGAGAAGGACGAGTCCTGGTACCGGCCTGACCGGCTCGACACCGTAGCGGATGATCTCGAGTGCCCGGGACAGCTCGAACTGCAGTGCCGTCCATGTCTGCGATGTGGGAAGGACGGTCCAGAGTGTCTCGGGGGCGAGCAGGAGGCCGCCGGTGATCACGAAGCCGACGACGTTTCCCGCAACGACCAGCACCGCGTGGGCGCGGTACGCCACGAGGGTCCACGTGACCAGCGCTCCAAGTGCCGCGGCGATGACGATGGCGAGCTGCCACGGTGTTCCAACCACCGAGGGGCGAAGCAGGAAAGACAGCTCCCAAAAGGCGATGCCTATAGCGCCGACGCCTGCTATCCAGCTGTAGCGGTAGACCATCCGTGCTCCATCGCGTTCCTCCAAGGCTCGTACCACGTCCCGGTCGCGCTCGTTCTCACCACGAGGGCACCTGCATGTGCGAAACGAACTACGGCGTCATCATCGTCCTCTGCAACGGAGAGTACGACCGTTCTGTAAAAATCCTGACTAAGAAGTTGGAACGTCGCGAGATCTGCTTCGTCTGGTGTGCCGGTGACCATGACGAAAACGCCCCCCGCCATGCCCGACCTCGTCAGGCGGGCGACGACCCGGCGCAGGTCCATCGAGCGCACCGGACGAACCGTTGCGAGCTCCTCCATGGCAACGTTGTACGCGTCGGGTGAACCGACGAGTGTCCCGTTCCCGACGCCCGCCCACATCGTTGGCGTGTAGCCGGATCGGAACAGGTGGTGAAGAACCGACGCCGCCCCTCGGACGGCTTGCTCGAAGCTGTCGCCAGATGTGTGGGGCTCCACCCGGGGATCGAGGGCGATGAACGCACGGGACTGCCACGGCATCTCGAGTTGCTTCACCATCAACGTATCTCTCCGAGCCGAAGTCGGCCAGTGGACCTTGCGGATGTCGTCTCCGTGCTGGTACTCGCGCAGGGTGAAGAAGTCCTCGCCACTGCTGTGCCAGAAGCTCGCACGAGATGTGTTCATCGTCTGGTCCTGGCCTCTCCCGGTGGGAACGCCGGTGAGATCTTCGACTCGGGGGTAGACGACGAGACGGTCGGCTGCGCCGAACGTCGAGACGGACTCTGTGAACCCGAGTGGGTCTCCGATCGTCACCTTCGCCGGGCCAACGGTGTAGACCCCGCGGGGCCGGCACAGCACTTCGTAGCGGCCTGCCGTCGAATCGCCATCGGCGATCCTGTCTGCGACGAACGTCGCGGATCCCAGGCCATGGACCCGGTCCTCCACAGTGACGCGAAAGATCTTCCTGCGAGATTCGAGTGACAGATCGACGAGGGCCCGATCCCCATCGTGGACCTGCATCGGGCTGATCTGGCGTCTCAGGACGAGGCGCGGAACGGCCAGGCGCACGTACAAGGAACCACCGCCTACCGCAGCGAGAAGGAACACGGAGAGCGCAAGCAGCAGATCCTCCCCGAACCCTGCCCAGAGCACCCCGAGTGCAACAGCGGCTCCGATAGCCGCCCACCCCCGGGTGGTCGGCATCAGAGGGAGGACCTCGTCCCGGGAACCCGGACAGACGAAGCGACCTGGTCGATCACCTCGACGGCGGTGACGCCACGCATCTGGGCCTCTGGTCTGACGATCAGTCGATGGTTCAACACGGGCTCGAGGATCGCCTTGACGTCGTCGGGACTTGCATAGTCGCGTCCATCGGCAGCAGCCATCGATCTGGCAGCGCGTTGGAGGAACAGCGTTGCACGGGGGGATGCACCGAGGAGGATGTCGGGGTGGACCCTGGTGGCCTCGGCGACGTCGATCAGGTAGCCGCGCAGCACGTCTGCGACGTGAACGCTCTGGGCGATCGAAGCCATCCGTACGACGTCTTCGGCATGGATGACCGCCTTGAGGTCGTCGAACGTCGAACCGGCACCGTGCGTCTCGAGCATCTCGAGTTCCTTGGAGCGTTCCGGGTACCCCATCGTGACGCGCATCATGAAGCGGTCGAGCTGTGCTTCGGGAAGCGGGTAGGTCCCTTCGTGCTCGATCGGGTTCTGGGTCGCAATGACGATGAACGGCCGATCGAGAACGCGGGTCTCGGCATCGACGGTCACCTGCTGCTCCTCCATCGCTTCGAGGAGGGCAGCCTGTGTCTTGGGACTGGCACGGTTGATCTCGTCACCGAGAACAACGTTCGCGAACACCGGTCCCGGTCTGAAGGTGAAGCTGCCACGCTCGCGGTCCCACACAGAGACACCCGTCACGTCCGATGGGAGCAGATCCGGGGTGAACTGGATCCTCTGGAAGGTACAGTCGATCGATCGGGCGAGTGCTTTGGCGAGTAGCGTCTTGCCAACACCGGGGACGTCCTCGATCAGCACATGGCCCTCAGCGACGAGGCTCGACACAACGAGTTCGATCGTTGATCGCTTTCCCTGGATGATGCGTTCGATGTTGCTCGTCACCGTTGCGAAACGGTCACCGAACCACGTCAGATCGTCTGGCGACAGGGACACGTTGCCTCCTCGTATGTCCTGTGGCGGTGCCCTGAAGATACTCGTTCATATTTCCATAGGCGCACAGTTGGGTACCTGGTGTGCTGTGAGGTCGCTACCGTGGGACCATGATGACCGTCAGTGCCGTGCTTGCCGTTGCCAGACATCCCACGCTGTGGGCGACCGCCCTGGGTACTGCCGGCGCACTCGCCCCCCGACGATGGTGGGCACACTGGCCGTTTCTTCCGATCCCGGACCCCGATGTGGTGGCGTGGAGAGTGACTACTGCCTATGGACACGGGGAAATGGCCCTTGTGCCCGAGGACCTCGTTTTGTATCTTCGATGGAGGCGGAAGGCATCAGTGTGAGCGTTGGGAGGAATACGTGAGTCTGCGCTCTCTCGAAGAGGATCTACGCAAGATACCCGGCGTTGAAGGGGCCGAGATCGATGGTTCCGGGGATTCCCCCGGCGGTCTCCGCATCCGGATCGCTGAGGGGGCGGATCAGCGCGCTGTGGGCCAGGCGATCCGCCAGGTACTCACCAAGCATGGTCTCGGCACCGATACCCGCCTCCCGGGGGAGGGCCAGAGTGAGGCGGTAGCCGTCACACAAGCTGGTGAGACGGTGACGGAGGCTCCGGTGGCCGAAGCCGTTGCCGAGCCTGCATCCGAGGTTCGAGCCTCCGGGGTTGCGGTCATCGAGGAGGACGGTGCACGGGGCACCGACACCACGATCGTGGACCTGACGGATCAGGCCGATAGTGACACCGGGGAACAAGACGATGGTGAGCTGGACAGCCCCGACGCCGAGGAGCCACCACGCGAGGAGGTCGTGGAAACTGTGGAAGCTTCACCATCCCCCGGATCATGGATCGCGGCGGGACTCGATCCCGTCGCTTCCCGGGTCCCCGAAGATCTCACGGAGTCCGGTGTGATCGCGAAACTCGATCGTGTGGCGGTCGAAGAGGCGCGCAACGGCATCTCAGTGACGGTGTCGACGACGGATGGGCGCAGCGCGACGGAGCCGGCGTCGAGCACGGAGGGTGGCGTAGAGGCTGCAGTAGTGAAGGCAGCAGCGAAGTTGGCACGACCCGGTACGCCGGACCCGAGCATCGTCGAGATCGAAGACCGCAGGATCGAGGGGGTCGACGTCGTCATGATCGTCCTCGACGTCGATGGCACCCTTGCTGTGGGTGCAGCGATCGTCGTTGCTGGGAGGTCGTTCGCTCTCGGCCGTGCAACCTGGGCCGCACTCTCGATGTAGGTAGAGGTACTGGTGATGCGCCAGGTAGATGGACCTCGTCTCTGGGTTCACAGCTGACAGCCAACAGCCAGAAACCCGGACCAGTTTCGGGTCGGATGTCACGCGACACTCCATCGGTGAAGTTCTTGATACCTGGCGCCCGGGGGGCTTCAGGTGTTGGCGTGGAGTTGGATGACGACGTCGGTGGGGTCGTCGACGTCGTGCACCTTGCCGGGATCGTCGACCGCTTCGAGCGGGGCAGGGTCGACGGTGGGTACTGTGTCGCCGCTCAACCCGTAGGCCCCCTGGTACCGGTGAACCTTCGAGACGATGTCGCGAACGATCATCCGGGTGTGATCCTCGGCAGCGTCTCGAAGAGCCTCGAGGTCGTCCTCGTCGGTAGCGATCACCGTTGCGCCGGCCTGTGCGATGTCGACGATGATGATCTCCTGGGTGACCACGTCGGGTGAAAGGGCAGCGAGGCTGCCAACGACGACGGCGTCGACCCGGCCGGCACGCACGATATCGAGGAGAGCCTTGAGGCC
>JAJRYI010000279.1 GCA_024275815.1 Actinomycetes bacterium
AGGGCGAGGACTGCAAAGAGCACAGCAAGTCGCTTAAGCATGCTGAAACCCCTCCTCTATTTGCTAGTAGTTACGTGACGCGAAACGTCACATGATCCATTCGGAGGAATGGAGCGACCTTAAACTAGCCATCATCGCGCCGGGCTGCCAACCCATTTTCCAGAGGTCGGCCGATTCGCCGGATGGTTCCTCGAGACGAACCGATCACGAAACCCCCCTCAAGGCCCTCGACATCCTCTCGCTCCCCTACAATCGACATCATCGATCAACGGGAGGAATCCGATGCCCGCGTCCATCATTCTTGGCGCTCAGTGGGGCGACGAGGGCAAAGGCAAGATCACCGACCTTCTCTCAGAGAGGGCTGATGTCGTCATCAGATACCAGGGTGGGAACAACGCCGGACATACGATCGTCGTCGGTGATCAGAAGTTCGCGCTCAGTCTCATCCCATCTGGCGTCCTCTACCCAACGGTCACGCCGGTGATCGGCAACGGCGTCGTCGTCGACCCGAAGTGGTTCTTCGAGGAGAAGGAGATACTGGCCAAACGCGGCATCGACGCGTCGAACGTCAAGATCTCCAACAACGCTCACCTGATCATGCCGTATCACAGAAAGCTCGACGCGGTGATCGAGCGGTTCCTTGGCAACGCGATGATCGGAACCACGAAACGCGGCATCGGACCTGCCTACACGGACAAATTCTCCCGGGTCGGAATCCGCGTGCAGGACCTCTTCGACGAGAAGATCTTCCTCGAGAAGCTCACCGCGTCGCTCAAGACGAAGAACAAGATCCTGATGAAGGTCTACAACCAGCTCCCGATGGACATCGACGAGATCGCCGACGAGTACCTCGGCTACGCCGATGCTCTTGCACCCCACGTGGCCGATACGTCGCTTCTCGTCTATGAAGCGGTACGCGACGGCAAGAACGTCCTCTTCGAAGGGGGCCAGGGAACGCTGCTCGACATCGACCACGGCACGTACCCCTTCGTCACGTCATCGAACCCGACTGCCGGGGGAGCACCCGTCGGTATCGGTATCGGGCCAACGATGATCGACAAGGTGATCGGTGTCACGAAGGCCTACATCTCACGGGTCGGCACCGGGCCATTCCCGACCGAACTCAACGACGAAATCGGTGATCGCATGATCGACATCGGTGGCGAGTACGGGGTGGTGACGGGGCGCCGTAGCAGGTGCGGTTGGCTCGACATGGTCGCGCTGCGCTACTCCGTTCGCGTCAACGGCCTCACCGAGATCGCGCTCACGAAACTCGACATCCTGTCGCACTTCGACACCGTCAAGATCGCGACCGCATACACCGCCGGCGGTGAGAAGTACACCGAGTTCCCCCGACAGCAGGGTGTGCTGTACCACTGCACGCCAGAGTACGAAGAACTCCCCGGGTGGAACGTCGACATCTCCAAGATCGACGACTACGACGATCTGCCAGCGAACGCCAGAGCGTACGTTGAACGGATGGAGGAACTCGCCGGCGTTCCCATCAAGACGGTTTCGGTCGGGCCGGGTCGCCGAGCAACGCTGCACAGAGGGTGAGCGGGATGCGTGTCCTTCTCCTCGGAAGCGGCGGTAGGGAGCATGCGATCGGCTGGAAGCTCGCTCAGAGCCCCCGGCTCGAACGACTCGTGTCGTGTCCCGGCAACCCGGGTCTCGACGACCTCGGGGACATCGCTCCCGACGTCGATCCGATCGACCCGGAGGCTGTTCTCCAGCTGAGCATCGAGCGTGACATCGACCTCGTCGTCATCGGCCCCGAGGCCCCCCTGGCAGCAGGCGTCGCCGATCGTCTTCGCGAAGCCCGGGTAGCCGTCTTCGGACCGAACGCAGACGGCACGAGGTTGGAGTCCTCCAAATCCTTTGCCAAGGAAGTCATGGCGGCAGCCCATATCCCGACCGCCCGATCCGTCACCTTCAGTGACAGGGAAGCCGCTGTGCTCCATCTCGAGGAGACGGAGGGACCGTACGTCGTGAAAGCAGACGGCCTCGCCTCAGGCAAGGGGGTACTCGTCACCGAGTCCCTCGAAGCTGCGATCGCCTGGGTCGAGGAGTGCCTCACCGGACGCTTCGGTCGAGCCGGTGAGTCGGTACTCATCGAAGAGTTCCTCAACGGAGATGAGATCTCTGTCTTCTACATCTGTGCCGATGGCGAGGCGATCCCGCTCGAACCTGCACGCGATTACAAGAGGCTCGGTGATGGTGACACGGGGCCGAACACCGGGGGGATGGGTGCCTACTCCCCCGTGCCCGACCTCCCCGACGATCTCGTGGAGTGGACCACACTCAACGTGACCCTTCCGATCCTTGCCGAGTTGCACAGCCGTGAAATCGACTACACCGGGTTCCTCTACGTCGGCCTCATGCTCACCGATGACGGTCCGAAGGTTCTCGAGTTCAACTGCCGTCTCGGAGACCCCGAGACACAGGTGCTGATGCCGCGGCTCGAATCAGACCTCCTCACGGTGCTCAACGCTGCGGCAACAGTCGGCATCACCGGGCAGAACCTCACCTGGTCCGATCGCGCAGCAGTCGACGTTGTGCTCGCATCACCGGGCTACCCCGATGACCCGACGACGGGACTCGGCATCATCGGCCTGGAGCGTGTCAGCGACGCGATCGTGTTCCACGCCGGTACTCAACACACCGACGCAGGGCTGATGACCGCAGGAGGCCGTGTGCTCAACGTGGTCGGCGTTGCCGACACTCTCGAACAGGCCCGGGCCGACGCGTACGCTGCCGTAGATGTCATCGAGTTCACCGGCATGCGTTTCCGCACCGACATCGCCGATAGGGACGCTGTGTCCCGGAAAGAACGAGGCGCAACATGAAGGTCGCGATTCTCATGGGCTCCGACAAGGACATGCCGAAGATGGAACCGGCCATGGCCGTGCTCGACTCCTTCGACATCGGGCACGAGGTTCATGTGATGTCTGCCCACCGTACGCCGGAGAAGGTGGCGTCGTTCGCGCAGGCCGCGAGAGCGAACGGCTTCGGAGTGATCATCTGTGGCGCAGGCAAAGCTGCCCATCTCGCCGGGGCGGTCGCCGCACATTCGACACTCCCCGTCATCGGCGTTCCCATCTCGGCCGGGGGCCTCGGTGGTGTCGATGCGTTGTACTCGACCGTTCAGATGCCGACAGGGATCCCTGTCGCAACCGTCGCCATCGACAGCTCCGCGAACGCTGCCTATCTCGCCGCTTCGATCCTGTCGATCTCGAACCAGGCCGTGACAGATCGCCTCGACAGGTACCGGGAGGGCTTGAAGGAATGATCGAGCGGTACTCGACCCCTGAGATGAACGCTGTGTGGTCGGAGGAGCGAAAACTCGCCGTATGGAAAGAGGTTGAGACACTGGTCGTCGAGGCGTGGGCCGAACTCGGTGTCGCCCCTCCCGAGGCAGCCCGGGCCGCAAGGCGGGCCCCGGAAGTCGACCCTGCCGCATGGAAGGAACGTGAGGGAGTCACGCATCACGACGTCGCTGCCTTCGTCGATCTTCTCTCGGCGTCGGTTCACGACGGTGGAGAGTGGATCCACTTCGGGCTCACGTCCTCCGATGTCCTCGATACTGCGTTGGGGGTGCTGCTCAGAGATGCCGGCGAGCTCCTGCTCGTCGCGATGGAAGAGATGTTCGCCACGACGAGGGACCGAGCGTTCGAGTTCAGAGACACGATCATGATCGGGCGTACCCACGGGATCTGGGCAGAGCCAACGTCGTTCGGCCTGAAACTCGCCAACTGGGCGTTCGAGATTCAACGGGACCATGAACGTCTCGTCGATGCCGTCAACGGCGTCTCGTTCGGAAAGATCTCAGGTGCCGTCGGAACGTATGCACACACACCGCCCGAGGTCGAAAGCTACGTGTGCTCGCGTCTCGGCCTGAGCGCCGAGCCGGCATCCACCCAGGTGATCCCCCGGGATAGACATGCACACTTCCTCTCGGTACTGGCACTCATCGGAGCATCTATCGAGCGGTTCGCCACCGAGATCCGCCACCTGCAACGATCCGAGGTCGGCGAAGCACGTGAGGCGTTCCGACCCGGCCAGAAAGGTTCCTCCGCAATGCCCCACAAGCGCAACCCGATCGCATCGGAGAACCTGACGGGTGTCTCGCGTTTACTTCGTGGATACTCCTCGGCCGGGCTCGAGAACGTGGCGCTGTGGCACGAACGTGACATCTCGCACTCCAGCGTCGAACGCGTAGCACTTCCAGACGCAACGATCCTCCTCCACTACGCGTTGCGTCGCATGCGCCGCCTGATCGAGACGCTCGTCGTCGATACGCAGCGGATGGAAGAGAACCTCGAAACGACCCGGGGCCTCGTGAACTCCCAGGCCGTCCTCCTCGCCTTGATCGACACCGGGCTGACAAGGGATGAGGCGTACCGCATCGTGCAGCGAAACGCCATGGCCGCATGGGACGAGGGCGGATCCCTCCTCGAACGACTCTCAGCCGATCCCGAGGTGACCATGGAGGCCGACACGCTCGCCATGTGCTTTACCGCAGAGCGTGCGCTGCACAACGCATCGGTGATCTTCGAACGCCTCG
>JAJRYI010000280.1 GCA_024275815.1 Actinomycetes bacterium
ACCTCCGCCCGTGAAACCGCCTCGAGAGCCTCTTGGATCGCGGCAGCTTCGGGTACCTGGGTTCGGGATGGCCGCCAGAGCAGGCTGAGAGGAAGGATCGCAGGCGTGAAAGCGCCCTCGGTGCGAGTCCGCATCGTACTCCCCTGGAGCAACACGGTTTCGAGATCCTGACCAACGCGGACCGGCCCCTTCCCCGCTGCAGCGTTGAGAGTGCTCAGTGCACTCTGTGGATCGAACGTCGTGAGTCGACCCGCAACCGCTTCCATCGTTGCAAAGGCTTGTTCCGCTGCTGAAAGTGCGGCGTCACGCTCGAGACCAAGGAGAACGATCTCGACATCGGTACCCATCATCGGACGCGTGAAACGCTCGACCCGCTGTCGCTGGGCCGTCCACTGCCACACGGGCAGCGCAACGAGTCCTGCGCCAGCAACGACACCCGACATGTCCCGAATGAAGCGTCTTCGTGAGATCATGCCGATGCCCTTCCTGCGCGCCTTCGTGTCCCGTACACACGATTCGTCACGACACGATCGATGAACGGTGTGGCGAAGTTGCCCATGACGACCGCCAACGCTTCCCCTGTCGGGAACAGTGTCGTGATACGGATGAACGTCGCGATCGTCGCCGTCGCGAATCCGAAGCCCACCCGGCCTGGAACCGTGGCAGGCGACGTCGTCGGATCGGTGATGATGAAAAAGGCGGTGAGGATGCTCGCACCTGTGAGAAGGTCGAAGAACGGATCACGACCGAGGAGCAGTGACGTCGCCACGACACCGACGAGGTAGGCAACGGGCAGGTGCCATCGGATGATCCCACGCCACAGGAGGTATCCACCACCAACCAGCAGTAGAACGGCCGTCGTCTCCCCGATCGATCCGATACGCATCCCGAGGAAGAGATCGAGGTAGCTCGGAGGGGAACCCGATGCCAACGGAGTTGCCGTCGAGACTCCGTCGACGGTGAACGTCGTCGCCGGTACGAGGAACTCGGAAACGATCAGAACTCTGGCGACCATGGCCGGGTTCAACAGACTCCGCCCGGTCGATGTCGTGATGAACGCTTTCACCACTCCGGTGGCGATAGCCCCGCCGGCGAGCGCGATGAGCGGGTTGAGGCCCGGAGGAAGACTCATGCCGAGTATGACGACGGTCACCCACGGGGCTCCATCCATCACGGTGACGGGGTGGTGACGGAGTCGCTCCACGAACCCCTGGGCTATCACCGCGCCACCGATCGAGGCCGACAACTGCGGGAGCGTCGCCGCGGGGCCGAAGTACCAGACACCGAATATTGCAGCAGGGAGGAGGGAGGCGATCACCTCCCACATCACACGCTTCTTCCCCAGTGATCGCCGTACGTGGGGAGATGCCGAGACGATCATCGTCGGGACTCCGAGATGGTGCTCTTCCCTGAGCGGATCACCTCGACGAGGGGGATGTTGGAAGGACACACGTAGTCGCACAGACCGCACTCGAAACAGTCGAACAGGTGAGATGCCTCGGCCGTGAGCGGCTCACCGGATCGGATCACATCCACCAGGAAGAAGGGCATGAGACCGATGGGGCAGACCTCGACACACCATGCACAGTGGATACAGGCAACCTCCGGGACCCGACGGGACTCGGTGCTCGACAACGCAAGGATGCCCGTCGTCGGCTTGATCACCGGGACCGACAGATCGCCCTGGGCGATCCCCATCATCGGGCCACCCATGATGACCCGGTCGATGTCACCGATCGTACCGACCTGCTCGAGAACATGGTCGAAGGACGTTCCGATACGCACGAGATAGTTGCCAGGCCGTTGCACACCTTCACCTGCAACGGTGATCACGCGCTCGGTGAGTGGACGACCGAGACGAATGGCTTGTGAGATCGCAACAGCGGTACTCACGTTCTGACTCACCACGCCGACATCGTGGGGGAACCCACCCCCCGGGATCTCTCGACCGAGGATGGACTGAACCAGGATCTTCTCGGCGCCGGCCGCATAGTCACGCGGCATGAGTCGCACCTCGAGCACGGAGGAGACGCCGGCAGCCTCGGCTGCTCGCTCGAGGGCCGTAGCGGCATCCGTCTTGTCGCTCTCCACGGCGATCACCGTGTAGGGAGCACCGACGATACGCATGATCCAACGAGCGCCGTCGACCACTGCATCCGCGTGCTCGAGGGCCGTACGATGATCGGCAGACAGATAGGGTTCACCCTCCATCGCGTTGATGATCACCGTATCGATGACGGACCCGGCAGGAGGATCGAGCTTGACAGCTGCCGGGAACCCTGCCCCCGCCATACCCGATACTCCCGCACGACGGATGGCGGCTCGCAACGCATCGGACCCTGCGCCTTCAGGGTCGGGGACGACGTAGAGATCCGTCCACTCGTCGTTTCCGTCGTTCTCTATCACGACAGCACCGATGTCACCTCCCAGCGGGTGGGGGCACGCACCGACGTCGCGTACACGCCCCGAGACAGAGGCATGGACGTTCGCGCTCACCACGGCCGGGCTCTCACCGATGAGGTCTCCGATGCGAACGCGGTCACCGGCACGCACGGTCGGCTCACAGGTTTCGCCGATGTGCTGGCGCAGAGGTATGGCCACGACGTCGGGGGCAGACAACGGTTCCGTCGCCGCTCCGGCCGTTGCCTCCTTGCGGGCTTCGAGTGCGGGGACGTTCCTGTGTCGTCGGACAAGCTTCATATCAGTTCGCGCCTTTCGGACTCGGAGTGAACAGCCCGGCGACGTAGGCGAACATCGTCCAGGTGAACGCTGCAGCGATCATCAAGGCCGGGATCGGGAAGAGCCACGATCGGGCGATCTGGTGACCGGCGGGGCCGAACGTGGGTGTGAGGAGTGCGGTGATGAGGAATACCAGAGCGAACGTGAAACCACCCACCCCAACCATCCATGTGATGATCCGTCGCTCGTGATCTCCTATGAAGGGAGCGTTCGCAGCGAACAAGCTGATCAGGAAGATGTAGAGCGTGTTGTACATGCTCTGTGGGAAGAAGTCGGTGAGCACCACCTCGAAGGCCATGTGTGCAACATCACCCTCGGTCTTGGGTGTAGGCATCTCCTGGAATGCCGGCGGGTTCGCCGGTACAACGAGGGACGTCGGGGACACGTCCCGGAGAAGGAGTTGGTGTATCTGGGGATCGAACCCCCCGATGAGGAGGTTCGTACCGAGGTTCAGTCCCAGCACGAGGAGGGTGAACACGATGCCGACACGCAGCGGTGCTCTCAGAACCCTCCGCTCGTCCGATGTCGTTTCAGTGGAGGGGTGCTGTGCGTTTGTCACGATATACCCACCGTATACCCTCCACTCCACTGGAAGGTAAAGGGGGTTTCCTTCTCGAAACGTGTGTCACGCCTCTACATCGATGGAGGGCACCTTCCACACAGCCTCTCACTACAAGAGGGAGTCGTCGTGCAGGCACCCGCGTTGGCCCTCTTACATGACCGCGTGCATCCTTCCACCCGGGACGACCCGGGGTGATCCGTGCAACGGACGAGTCTCCCTCCGCCTCGGCACAATCGCTCGAGCACCATCTTTGCGTGTCGCGTTCCCAACGAGACCACCTCGAAGAACGGATCAACGAGGCAGTACTCGACGGTGAGACACGCGGGTCCCATGAGGATCTGCCTCGTGGCTGCCGCTGGTGACCCGGCAGCCGATCGTTGGAGGGTCGCCGACACTCCGACGCGCTCAGGTGTCACCGCTGCTGTTCGGCACGCGAGATGTGCGTGGCCACCATCCCCGCACCAGGTCCCCGATACGTCGGTCGATACCAAGGATCGCAAGCCACCCGACCAGCACGCCGAGGATGACCCCGGAAAGAGCGTTCTCGCCGAGTACCTCGACCGTCGTGACGAAGACGACGGTGAGATCCTTCATCGGAGTGAGCCTCCTCAACGAATCCACGACCCCGCCTCCGCCCGCAGGGGGAGTTCCCGCCGCTGTGATCGTCTCGGCCCTCGTCGTGGTCGTGGTCGATGCAGACGTCGTGGTGGTTTCCGCTGTGGTACTCGTGGTGGCAGACGTCGTGGTTGCCGCCGTCGTACTCGTCGTGGTCGCC
>JAJRYI010000281.1 GCA_024275815.1 Actinomycetes bacterium
CGGATCAGATCCGAGAGTTCGCCGGGACCCTTCTGAGCCTGGGCCTCCGCTATCTGGCGTTCCATCTCGTGACCGTAGTTCGGGACCTCGACGTTGCGGAAGATCCCGAGCGGGGTCGGCCCGTGCGGCCCGTGCGAGATTCGGCTCAGAGCGAATGCGACTGCAGGGTTCGGTGCACCGGCGTCGTGGACGTGGATGTTGTCCGCTCCGACCTCGGCGACTTCGACGATTCGTGCACCGTTCGCATCGACGATGACCCCGTACTCGCTCTCCGGGCCGAAGACGACCGGCTCGCCGTCTTCGAGCCAGATGCGGTTGTTGTCGCGCGAGTTCTTGTCGGTCAGATCGAGGAACGCCTTGTCGTTGAACACGTTGCAGTTCTGATAGATCTCGAGCAGTCCCGTGCCCTGATGCTCGTACATGCTCTTGAGCATCGCCATCGTGTGGTTGCGGTCCATGTCGACCGTCCTAGCAACGAAAGATGCTTCCGAGCCGAGTGCGAGACTCACCGGGTTGAAGGGACGGTCGATGGAACCCATCGGACTCGTCTTCGTGCGCTTCCCAACTTCGGAGGTGGGGGAGTACTGACCCTTCGTGAGACCATAGATCTGGTTGTTGAACAGAATGATGTTCAGGTTGATGTTCCTGCGCAGCGCGTGGATCAGATGGTTCCCACCGATCGATAGGCCGTCACCGTCACCAGTGATCACCCAAACGGTGAGCTCCGGGTTCGCAGCGGCGATACCCGTGGCGATGCCGGGGGCACGTCCGTGGACGGTGTGCATCCCGTAGGTGTTCATGTAGTAGGGGAACCGACTCGAACAGCCGATACCGGAGACGAACACGTGTTTCGACCGGTCGACGTCGAGGGTGGCGAGGAAGCTCTGGACCGCGGCGAGAATCGTGTAATCGCCGCATCCTGGACACCAGCGGACCTCCTGGTCCGTCTGGAAGTCGGAGCGGCTGTAGCGGGCCGTGTCGGTCATTTCGAGTCCTCCGAGTCGAGAAGTTCGATGATCTTCGTCTCGATCTCCCGTGCGCGCATCGGCAAGCCGAGTACACGGTTGTACGTTTCGGGGGCGATCAGGTACTCGGCACGCACCATGTGGGAGAGTTGGCCGAGGTTGATCTCGGGGATCAACACCTTGTCGAAGCTGGCGAGGATCTCACCGAGGTTCTTCGGGAGTGGGTTGATGTATCGCAGGTGCACGTGGGACACCTTGCGACCCGTCTTCTGCACCCGCTTGACCGCGGTGCGGATCGCCCCGTAGGTCGAACCCCATCCGAGAACGAGGAGGTCTGAGCCCTCGCCGAAGATCTCGACGTCGGGGAGAGCATCTCTGATCACCTTGATCTTCTGGGCCCTCGTCAAGGTCATGATCTCGTGGTTGTCCGGGTCGTACGAGACGTTGCCCGTGACGGAGTCCTTTTCGAGGCCGCCAAGACGATGCTCGAGGCCGGGTTGGCCGGGAATCGCCCAGGGCCTTGCCATCGTTTCGGGATCACGGGAGTACGGCAGGAACTCCTCACCCTCTTCGATCGAGGCGTACGGTCGCGAGATGTCCGGCAGCGCGTTGACGTCGGGAAGCTTCCACGGCTCCGATGACGTCGCGATGTATCCGTCCGTGAGGAGGATCACCGGCGTCATGTAGGTGATCGCGATCCGTGCCGCTTCGAACGCAGCGTCGAAGGCGTCGGATGGCGCGGAGGTGGAGACGATCGGGAGCGGCGACTCGCCGTGACGCCCGTACATGGCGAAGAGCAGGTCAGACTGCTCGACCTTCGTCGGGAGTCCCGTCGACGGCCCACCGCGTTGGACGTTCACGACAACGAGTGGCAG
>JAJRYI010000282.1 GCA_024275815.1 Actinomycetes bacterium
CCACCGCTCCCATCACCAGCAACGTTCCCGCTATCGCGATGGCGAAGTGGGCGAGGTCGAGGGGTTCCGTTCCGAATACTCGCTGGGCGGGTGGGAAGTAGAGGATCACCAGGTGGGCGGCGAGGCCGAGGCCGACGGCACCGAGCATCGCCTTGTTGGTGAGCAGACCGACACTGAACAGGGATCGTTTCTCGGCGCGGACCTCGAGGGCAAGGCCGAGCTGCCCGAAGATCAGAACCGTAAAGAGCACCGACTGCCATGCGGTGTCGCCGCTGTCCCACAGGTACCAGCCCGCACCGAGGGTGACGACGGACAAGACGATGCCGAACACGGCGATGAACGTGGTCGTGCCGCCGCCGAAGATGGACTCGGTCGCCGACCTCGGTGGTCTGCTCATCACGTCATCCTCGGCAGGCTCGACACCGAGGGCGAGGGCAGGGAGACCGTCGGTGACGAGGTTCATCCACAGGATCTGGAGTGGGAGGAGGGGAAGCGGCATGCCGAGGAACGGGCCGATGATCATCACGATGATCTCGGACGTGTTGCAGGTCAGGAGGTACCTGATGAACTTCTTGATGTTGTCGTAGATCACCCTGCCTTCCTCGACGGCAGCGACGATCGTGGCGTAGTTGTCGTCGAGGAGGATCATGTCTGCAGCTTGCTTGGAGACGTCCGTCCCGGTGATACCCATGGCGATGCCTATGTCTGCCTTCTTGAGGGCAGGGGCATCGTTGACGCCGTCACCGGTCATCGCGACCAACTCACCTTCGGATTGCAGCGCTGAGATCAGGTCGAGCTTGTGCTCGGGCGACACCCGGGCGAACACCGATACTTCCTCCGCTGCTTCCTTGATCTCAGCCTCCGTCATCGCATCGAGCTCGGGTCCGATCACCACCCGATCCGAGGAGGTGATCCCGATGCTGTGGGCGATATGTCTCGCCGTCAGTGGATGGTCTCCGGTGATCATCACGGGGCGGATCCCTGCTGAGAGCGTCGCCGCGACGGCTCCGGGGACGGCCTCCCTCGGTGGGTCGATGAGGCCGAACATCCCGACGAAGATCAGATCGTTCTCGACGTCGAGTGAGGCGGTCGGTGAGTCCAGGGGCTTGAGCGCAAGGCCAAGGACTCGCATCCCTCTGCTTGCCAGGCTCTCCTCCGCCTCAGTGATCCGTGTCGCCAGATCATCGGTCAGATCGTGGAACTCGCCATCGATCCATGCTCGGGTGGAGTGTTCGAGGAGACCGGTCACGGCTCCCTTCGTGAACGCAACGTGAGGGGGGAGATCACCGGCGAGGGTCGAGAACAGGTTCTCGAGCTCATCGGGAACGTCGCCGATCGATTCAGGGGTGCGATGGATGGTGGTCATACGTTTGCGGGCGGAGTCGAAGGGGATCTCGTCGACACGGGGGAGCGCATCCTCAGCAGTACTCTTGAGGATTCCGGCGTTGGCACCGGCGACGACGAGGGCACCCTCGGTCGGGTCGCCAACGGAGGTGAAGGTCCCCGCGTTCTCGACGATCGCAGCGTCGTTGCAGAGAACGCCGATGAGGAGAGCGAGTTCGATCGTGGGTTCGACTGCGACTCCGACGGGACCGTCGGTGCTGAGGTCGAGTTGACGATCCGCTACGTCGAGTACGACCGCCGTCATCCTGTTCTCGGTGAGTGTGCCCGTCTTGTCCGTGCCGATCACGCTCACCGACCCGAGTGTCTCGACGGCAGGGAGACGGCGGATCAGGGCCTTGCGCTTCAACATGCGCTGTGCGCCGAGGGACAGTGCAATGGTGACGACGGCGGGCATGGCCTCGGGGATCGCTGCGACGGCAAGGCTGACGGAGGTGAGAAGCAGTGTTTCGAAGTCGTCCCCCCGGATGAGGCCCATCACGAACAGCACGACAACGAGGACGCCGGCGACCCCGGCCAGGACCTTGCCGAGATGGTCGAGCCGCTCCTGGAGAGGGGTTGGGCCATCCTCGACACCTTGAATGAGGGATGCGATCTTGCCGAGTTCCGTGTTCATTCCGGTAGCTGTAACGACGAACTCGCTCCGGCCCCGCGTGACGGTGGTTCCCGAGTAGACCATGTTCCTGCGCTCCGCAAGAGCCCGACCGGTCTCGAAGAGTGCATCTGCATCCTTGGTCACCGGCTCCGACTCACCGGTCAGTGCCGACTCATCGACCTGGAGGTTGGGGGACTCCATGAGTCTGCCATCCGCAGGGATCAGGTTGCCGGTCTCGAGGAGGACCCGGTCCCCCGGCACCAGTTCGAGGGACGGAACCTCGATGATCTCCCCTTCCCGACGGACGCGAACCGTGGGGACCGCCATCTCCCGCAGTGCCGCCATGGCCTCTTCGGCCTTGCTCTCCTGGACGTAGCCCATGATCGCGTTGAGGATCACGATCGCGAGGATCGCGACGGCCTCGATCCAATCACCAAGGAACGCAGAGATGAGGGCGGCTGCGACGAGGACGTAGGTGAGGAACCCACGGAACTGGGCGATGAAGATCGAGGTCCGGCTCCTGCCCTGTTGCTCCTCGATGCGGTTCTGGCCGAACCGTTCCAACCTCGCGTTGGCGTCGTGCAACGAGAGTCCGTCGGCTGGTGACCCCATCGCCTCGGCCGTGTTGTCGGCCGTGACGGTGGACCAGTCCTTGCTAGCTCCCTCGAGCATCTCCATGGGTGTACCCCACGCCGCTCTCAGTAGGTTCCGAGCTCATCCCACCGGTTCCCCTCGGCGAGATCGATGATCGACCACGCCATTGCGAGTGCGCCGTCACGGATCGCGGCTTTGCCGTCGTCGGTCACCGTGTGGGCAGCGAACTCGTGTTGATGGTTCACAGCAGGGGACGAGTTGATGCTGATCATCGGGTGGATCGCAGGTACCTCGTACGACACGTTGCCCATGTCCGTCGAGCCTGCACCCCTTGGAGGAAGGTCGTCGTACCTCGGCATTGGGCGTCCAAGAGCCTCCGAGTTCGCGGCGTACAGATCGACCAAGACCTTGTCGTTTCGGATGTCCTTATAGCGGTGGCCGGACTCGATGATCTCGTACGTGCATCCGGTGGCGATGGCTGCTGCCTCGAAACACTTGAGGATCCTCGGGTACAACTCATCGAGCCGCTCATCGGTCGCGGCTCTGACGTACCACGACATCCTCGTGTACTCGGGGATGACATTCGGCGCGGTTCCCCCGTTGAGGATGACGCCGTGTACCCGGTCACTGTCGAGGAAATGCTGGCGCAACGTCGAGACGTTGACGTACGCCTGGACGGCGGCATCGAGAGCGTTGATTCCGAGCTCGGGAGCGAACGACGCGTGCGTTGCCTTGCCGCGGAACTCGACGTCGACGTGGTTGATCGCTATGAACTTGGGGTCGACGACATCGTGTGGAGATGGATGGATCATCATCGATGCGGCCGCGCCTTCGAAGGCACCTGCGTTGATCAGATCTACCTTGCCTCCGTGGTGCTCCTCTGCCGGTGTTCCCAGGACGGTCACCCGGATACCGAGTTCGTCGGCGAGGTCGGCGAGGGCGAGTCCGGCACCGATGCCGGCTGTGGCGATGATGTTGTGGCCGCACGCGTGGCCGACGTCGGGGAGGGCGTCCATCTCGGCACAGATGATGACTCCCGGACCTTCGGAGCCGACCCTGGCAGCAAACGCTGTATCGAGGCCGTACGCCGGGTACTCGACTTGGAAGCCTCCGCTACGAAGGATCTCGACCATGCGTGCTGACGTCTCGAACTCCTCGTTCGCCAGCTCGGGATGGTCGTACATCCACTGCGAGAGTTCCTGTAGTTCAGCCTCTCGTTCCGTGAACCGTTCCTGTGCTCGATCCTTTGCGCTCACGCCTGCCTCTTTCGGTGGGGATCCGACACGGTGGTGTCTTCTTGCCGACTCGCACGTCAGGCTACCTCGCCTGGACCTTCACAGGTCTCGATAAGAAGCAACACA
>JAJRYI010000283.1 GCA_024275815.1 Actinomycetes bacterium
CGGCTGCGGCCGCACAGCGTGCCAGCGCATCCTTCAGGAGATCGCCACCAAGACCGGTGCCCTGGACGGACCGATCGAGACCAAGGCGGGCGAGGAGAATCACCGGGATCAGCCTTTGGCGCGGCAGTCCGGCTCCCAGGCGCCCTGGTGCCTCTTCAGGCTCTATTGCGTGCGGGGCCAAGGTGTAGAAGCCCACGATCTGTATATCTCGCTCGAGGACGTAGGTCACCGAAGCACCAGCTCCCTGATCGGATAGAGCAAAGCGCTTGAGCCACTCGTCGAGGGCAGGTACACCGCAGTCGAACCGATCGAGGTCGTCGTTTGCCTCGATCCTGCGAACGTGTCGCAGTTCGGTCACCCCGGTGGAATCTGGCTCGGCTGTGCGAACAAGTCCACGAGTTCAGGAACAGCGACCGGCGCCTCATCAAGAGCATCAACAAAGCGGGAAAACTCTTCACTGCTGAGAACCACCGGCTGATACTCAGCGATCAACGACCGGGCACGCCTGACCGCGCTCTCTTCGACAAACGCCGTCTTCGAAGTGCCCAACAGTGTGGCTGCCTCACGCACGAGCGCGTCGCTTTGCGCCTTCACACGGAAGTTCCATCTGCTATCACGTTGTTCTGCCGTCACGCCATACTCCAGATTGGTGTACGTACATTGTACGTACGTCAGGTTCAATGTCAACGCCCCCATGGAGTCCCTCAAGCGGTACTTGCCAAGCCTGATGTGTCCCAGGCGTGTCCCAAGCACGAATCGGGACGTTCGAATCCATAGCCCCATACGCACAGAATCCCTTGCACTGCAAGGGATTCTGACTTGTAGCCCCGACCGGATTTGAACCGGCGCTACCGCCTTGCCAGAGACCCGGCACCAAGCGGCACGCCGCACTCGAAAGGCGAAAGACCCCCCACCGCAGTGAGAGGTCTCTTGCCGTACGTAGCCCCGACCGGATTTGAACCGGCGCTACCGCCTTGAGAGGGCGGTTCACATGTTTCCACAGCTGCTTGCAAGTGCAGCGTTTCAGGCGGAACGCCTTGCTGGCATTGGGTTCTCGGGTGTTCTTCGCTCAGGAGGTATCGCACCAATCTGCATCGTATTTCATCGTTTCTCACCCTGATGTGGCCCAAGCGCGGCCCAAACAGCCACGGACGCGCTGCGCAGCAAGCGATTATCCCAACCTCGGTGCCGTCATCGGCACGAACGATCGTCTCCTCCATCCTTCGCTGCTTGTAGCCACGAAGCAGGCACAACTCGGAAGGCTCGGAGGCGACAAAAGGCACCTGGTCCTCCGTCAGATTCGGGGGTGCTTGCCGTCTCGGCCATACAGTGGAATCCGTTGTTGGGCTTGGGCGTTCGCTTCTCCGGAGTTCGTGCCGCTCCACTTCATTCTGCATCCTCTGACTGCCCAGCCGCGGCCCACGGCACCGTGCCGCACGACCGTTGTCCAGTCCCCAGTGCTGGTGCCCACTTGTCGAGCTCACCACGAACCCTCCTCGTGTCGCGAGGCCTTCGATCCACGGACTTGTCGAGGACTCAGCCATTCACGCTCACCCGCCGGGGATAGGGATCCAGGTTGCCAGGCCGTGGCACACGGCCGTCAGACCACCTTCCGCAAGCGTGGCGCACCGAAGCGTTAACCGGCGGCTTCCTCACCTGAACCCGCGGACCTCGGATCAAGCGGGATCCCGATTCCGGCAGGCCGACTGCAAGGCTATGGCCCGCCCTCTCCCTCCACCACCGGATCCTTGGGCGGACGCGGATCGCCGGCTGGTGACTCAGCGGCCATGCGATCGATCCATGCCTGCATGCCGGTGCCGTCGAGAGGCGTGACGATCTCACCGACAGCGACCGACGGCTGGTTGCGATCGGCAAGGACGGCGTCCACAACAGACCGATCGATGACGATCAAGTCGGCAGCGATGCCTCTTTGCCCGCGGACCGGGGGTACAACACCCACCAGCGTGCCGTCGAGACCCTCGTCCGTCATGATGTACACACGAAGCTCCTCGGTGTCTGCGGCGAACACCGACACCGGATGCGACCCGCCTGCGAGCTCCGCTGAGTGCACCACGCCGGTGTCGGTCCTGGTGACCATGAAGACGTTCGGCAGCCGAGCGTCTTCAGGGACCTCCACCAGGAGCGTCCTCTCCGAAAGGCCGCTAAGCACCGATTCAGGTGTCAACTCGGGGTCGACCGGCCGCAGCGACGGCGACATCTGGTACCACGCCACATCACGGTCGAACCGCTGCCGTTCCGATCCGAGGAACGCCTCCGTGATGGGGCCGTCGGCCACCGGCTGCGGGCGGCGCAATTCCCTCACCCAATCGACCATCAGACGAAGCTCTGCGTCCGCGTCGCGCCCGAAGAGGGAAGCCTTCTCCGCCGAAACGCCCGACACGAACCGGCGCAGGGAAACGACCTGAGCCTCCCACCTCGCTGAGCCTGCGAGCGGGTCCGGGAACGCGAGACCCTCGTCCCCTTCACGAGCGACGACCGACACACCCCACACGCCGGCGAAATCGGGGTATTGCTCGACGTCGGGCGAAGCAAGGAAGAGTACCGCGTCGCCACCGTCGACATCGCTGAGCCGATGCGGCCCCCCGGCGGACACGTAGCCCGAAGCCAACCTCACCAGCCCACCCGCCGTGAGCTCGGCACCGGCCTCTGGGTCGGCCCAGAGTACGCGTTGCACACGCGCCTGAAAGACGGCATAGCGCGCCCCCGTGTCTGCGTCGGACGAGTCAGACATCGTTTCGCCCGTGGGTGCCACTTCGGAGACCGATACGACTGCGTCGACTCCATTTAGCCAATCGACAAGACCCATTGTGGTGAGTTCGGATTCGCCTCCCGAATCCGAACCAAGCGGAGACTCGAAGAAGACCGCGCCGATAGCGAATGCCGCAGCGAACACTCCCAGTAGGACCAGTGTCCGACGAAGCGTACCTCTACGTGTTGCGGATTCGCGCATGGTCAATCCTGACGTAGGTGGAGGAACCGCTGTACTTCATATAGCTGTAAATGTAGAGGCGGGCATCGACTCCTCTCCAGGAATCGACATCGGTCCACTCTGCAGTGTCCGGCCACTGCCAACTAGTGGTCGGAGACGCCCACTTGCCCTTCCGGTAGGTGAACGTGGTGTTCGCTACCGATGGGTTGTTCAGATCCCAGCTGTTCTTGAATGCATCCGCCATACAGGAACCTGATGCCGCGTTCGGGTAATACACCGAGCGGGCGTAGATCCCGTAGAAGATCTGTCCGGAGCTGGAGGAGTAGTACTTCTTGAAGTTGACGCGGGCGCGCATGTCCTTCGGGTCGGTGACTCTGACTGTTTGATACAGATAGCCGCCATAGCCGTAGAGACGAAGGTAGTAGGAGCCATCGCTCGCACCGCCGCTCACGACCGTACCGCTGGCCCCTCCCCCGAGGCCCCAGAAACGGGTCGATCCGGTCTCGAAGCTCGTGTTGGCATCCGAGTTAACTTGCGACGTGTACCTCCATTCGAGGTTCGCATAGTCGTCCTGCTCGAGCGACTCGAGAATCGAATAGCTCGGCGTCGAGCACGTTCCCATCGATGGAAACTCCGTTGGGAGCGAGTTGTACGACGAGTCCCAACTGTCAGAGTCGCCGGCGTGGGCGAGATCCAGACCGTGCCCCATCTCGTGCGTCGCTAGGCCCCG
>JAJRYI010000284.1 GCA_024275815.1 Actinomycetes bacterium
CAAGGAGCTGAAGTCGACTACGCGTTCGAGACACTGTTCCTGTACGCGATGCCGGTGATGATGCTGATCATCGCCGTCCTCATCTACGGCCTTGCCAAGTGGCGGGTCAAAGATCCCGAGCAGGGTGACGAGTTCGAGAACTCGAACGTGTTCTCCTGGACCTGGTTCGGCGTCTCGGTCGCTCTTGCAACCCTCGTGTTCATCACCCCCGGGATGACCGGGTTCCTCGCCCTTCGCGATCAACCCGAGCCGGACATCGTCATAGACATCGTCGGTGTGCAGTGGCACTGGGACGTTGGTTTCCCGAACATGGACATGGCCATGGAAGCACCGAGCGAACTCCTTCTCCCCAAGGACAAGGTCATCCGATTCGACATCACGTCGGTCGACGTCATCCACTCCTTCTGGGTCCCGGCGTTCAGAATGAAACAGGACGCCAACCCCGGTGAGGTCAACAGCGTCACCATCACGCCCACTGCGCTCGGCAGCTACGAGGCAGATCCCGTATTCCGCCTGCAGTGCGCCGAGTTGTGTGGCACCGGACACGCACGCATGTTCCTTCCGGTACGGGTCGTGGAACCCGAAGAGTTCGAAGCCTGGTTGGCGGCCATGGGCGACGACGGGATGGATGGCATGGATATGACGACCACAACCATGGACATGGGTTCACCCACCACGACGATGGATATGACGACCACGACCGTGGCAGAGGGATAGGGGCAGAGTATGGCGACGACCGCAACACCTATCGAAACCACACCCGTCGGCAGCACAGGCCTCCCGTTCGCCCTCCGAGCTCTGGTCTGGGGAGCGCTCGCGTTCCTCGGAGGCTCTGGAGTCGTGATGGGGATCCGCGCGCTCATCGGTGAACCCGCCTTCGACGCGGCACAGATGCTGACCCTCGGATTCCTGATGTCCGTCCCTGCATCCATCCTCGGTGCCGGCGCCTGGGAGACCTGGGGCAGAGGATGGATCGGCAAAGAGACCGTCGAGTACGATCCGCCGGGCTGGCGTCAGTACTTTGGATTCAACCTCGACCACAAGGTCATCGGGATCCAGTATCTCGTGACCTTCATCATCGTGTTCATCCTCGCCGGGTTCGTCGCGATGATGATGCGGGTCGAACTCGCCGACCCGGGCCGAACGATCGTCGGGCCGGCGACCTTCACCCAGTACATGTCGCTCCACGGGTTCCTCATGGTCCTCGTTGCAGTGACGGCAGTTCCCGGTGCCTTCGGGAACTTCGCCATGCCGCTGATGGTCGGTGCCGAGGACATGGCGTTTCCACGCCTCAACGCTTTGAGCTTCTGGCTATGGCCCCCAGCGGTGATACTGCTCCTGGCAAGCCCGCTCGTCGGTGGGTGGAACAGCGGCTGGACGTCGTATCCACCGTTGTCTGCCACCAACGGCATCGGCCAGATGTTCTACATCCTCGCCTTCATCGTCGGAGGGTTGTCATCGATCGTGGCGTCGGTGAACTTCATCACGACCGTGGTCAAGATGCGGGCCAAGGGCCTCTCATGGGGCAGGGTGCCCATCTTCGTGTGGTCCATCCTCTTCGCTGCGCTCCTGAGCCTGTTCTTCACCCAGTCAGTAGCGGTGGCCGTGGCGATGGTCGGTATCGACAGGCTGTTCGGTGGAGCGTTCTTCGACGCTGCTGCGGGCGGACTGCCCGTGTTGTATCAGCACATCTTCTGGTTCTACTCGCACCCTGCGGTGTACGTGATGGTGCTCCCGAGCCTCGGGGCCATGCTCGAGATACTCCCGGTCTTCTCTCGAAAACCCTTGTTCGGGTACTGGTGGGCCGTCGGCGGCCTTGCCGGTGTGTCGATCCTCAGCGGTGTCGTGTGGGCACACCACATGTTCACCGTGAACGCAACCTCCAACGCCAACGCCGCTTTCATGTTCAGCACCGAAGCGATCTCGGTACCGACCGGACTCGTGTTCCTCGCTGCGATCGGAACGATCTGGCGAGGCAGGTTGTGGTTGAAACCACCGATGCTGTTCGCGCTCGCCGTGATCTTCAACTTCACGATCGGGGGGATCACCGGCGTGTTCCTCTCCGACATCCCCGCCGACTACATGCTCCAGGACACGTACTGGGTGGTCGCCCACTTCCACTACACGATCGTCGGTGCAGGGATATTCGGCCTCTTCGCAGCCATCTACTACTGGTACCCGAAGATGTTCGGAAGGATGCTCAACGAGCGACTCTCCAAGATCCACTTCTGGATGATGTTCATCGGGTTCAACGTCACGTTCCTCCCGATGTTCTGGCTCGGACTCAACGGCATGAACCGTCGAATCGCCGACTACTCCCCCGAGCTCGTGGGCGGCAACCGCTTCGTGTCGCTCGCCGGGTTCTTCCTCGGGATCAGCTTCCTGTTCTTCCTGTGGAACTTCGTGTGGTCCTGGAAGCACGGAGAGAAGGCGCCGACGAGCCCGTGGGGAGCCAAGACGCTCGAGTGGGTCACGACGTCTCCACCTCCGAAACTCAACTTCGATGGTGAGCCCGTGGTCGTCGGGAGTCCGTACAAGTTCGGACCGGACGACGTCCACGGGGTGATCGAGACGGAAGGAGCCTCGGCATGACCGCACACGCAGAAGTCGCCGGACACACGCCCTACCCGGAACTCCAGCGCTACGGGCTCCGCCTCTTCATAGCCTCGGAAGCCTTCTTGTTCTTCGTTCTGTTCTCGGCGAGGTTCTACCTTCTCGGCTTCGACAAACCCGAGGAACTGAACATCGTCCTCGGGGTCGTCCTCACGGCGATCTTGATGGCGGCGTCGTACTTCGCCCACGGTGCATCCAAGGCAGCCGACATCGGCGACGTGAAGCAACTCCAGACCCAACTGCTGATCACGATCGGCCTCGGAGCCGCGTTCATCGCGATCGTCGCCTACGAGTGGAACGCAGCGTTCAGCGAGTTCCCGATGAACACGCCGTACGGATCGATGTTCTTCCTCATCACCGGTGTCCACGTCTTGCACCTCTTCATCGGCATGCTGATCCTGGGCTCTCTCGTCATCCAGGCGAAGAGAGGCACGATCACGTCGAGCACCACCTGGAAGGTGCACGGTGGCGTGACGTACTGGCAGTTCGTCGACGTCGTGTGGCTGACCGTCTTCACCGTCCTGTATGTGCTCTGAGATCCTGGAGATGAAGTGATGCGCTCAAGAAAGACCCCGATCCGATGGAAGCTGGTCACCCTCGCCGCTGTGGCCACCCTCGTTGCCGCTGCATGCTCCAGCATCGGCACCGTGGAGCCGAACGCCTCGGGTGAGGTCGTTTTCACCCTCACCGACAACGCGATCTCCCCTTCCGTGGTCCGCGTCAAACCCGGCCAGACGGTCCGGTTCATCATCAAGAACGAGGGGGCGCACGTCCACGAGTTCATGATCGGACGCGACCCGATCCAGGGCAAGGACTACCTCACAGAGCGCGTGTGGACACCATGGGGCGGCGAGGACTTCTTCACCGGCCTCGAGGTGATGGTCGAAGGCGGGACACCCATGGGCTTCGAGGGCATGGAGATGGACATGGGCGACGGAGGGTCGGCTCCCGATGAGGGAGATGAGGGCGGCATGGTGCTGCTCCAACCCGGCACCCCGGGTTCGAGCGATTCGGGTGAGGTCTCCTTCATGGAGTTCACCGTCCCCGACGACGCCGTTGGAACCTGGGAGATCGGCTGCTTCCAGGAGGCCGGCCAACACTACGAGGACGGGATGCGTGCCACGCTCATCGTCGAGGCGTGAGACGTCCTGACGGGTGACTGAGTGAGGGAGTCCGTTCAGCAGGAACGTCGACGGCGATGATGGCCACCGCTCGACCCACCATCGACCCACTTTGTGACAGCATCACGTGAGAGAGACGTCATGGAGGGCGCCGAACTCGAACGCAGTTGAGATGAAGAGGGTCGTCGCGACGCCTCAGGTCGTGGCGGGACCTCCTGGCCGTTGAGGACGGCTTCGGCGGCTTCGAGCCGCCACAACGCTTCCTCGAGTTGTGATACGAGCGCCCGCAGCTGATAGGTCGACGTTGCAGTACCGAACGCCTCATCGACCGAAACGAACTTCGATACCGCCTCTTGGAAGTGATCGCCGGCTTCGGGGGAGGCTATGAGGCCGGGGCGGCCCTCGACGTCGAGGATGCGGTTCGCCGTATCGGCGAGCATCCCCTCGACCTGCTCTTTGAGCGACGCAACGTCGGCGCGTTCGATCTTGTCTGCTCGAGTGCGTTCGACGCGGGACTGGTAGACGCGATATACGAGCACACCGGCGACCGCCACCCCACCGATCGCGATCAAGAGCGTCACATCGCCGTTCCAGTTGCGCAAGAGGAAGTACGCGCCGAAAACGATGGCCATCATCGGTATCCGTCTCATCTCTCAATCGTAGCGGGGGGTCCTGGATACTCCATCCAGCTCCCCTCCCCCAGTGGGGGTTCGAACGCTCGCATGCGGAGCATTCCCCACCTTCGTTCTATGGATTTGTCAAGCCCCGCTTGACATTTCGGTACTCCATGAGTGTATGGTCGTATCTGCCCACCCCCTGCGGGGTGGGGTTGGCGGGCGACGTACACCCTGGTACGCTGGCGCCACGGTGACGCGGCTGCGTTGACCTCGGAGTGTCCCAACATTCGCTTCGGGGATCCATCAGCGCGGGTTGCAGCCGAAATCGATAGACAAGAGGCACCAACGGCCTCGAGGAGGAAACCCGATGAAGCGACTGGCGATACTACTCGTCGTGCTCACGCTGACCGCGGCTGCCTGTGCAAGCAGCTCCACGAGCGAGGACACCAACGCGACGACTACCACAGCAGGTGAAAGCGGGGGTGGAGGCGACTCGACCACGACCGCTCCCCCAACGACAACCATTCCCCCAACGGCTGAGGACGCCGGCGGAACCCTGACGATCGGTCTCTTTCAAGAGCCCGACAACCTGAACCCGTTCCTCGCGGTACAGACTGCAAGCAGGATCATTCGCGACCTCGTCCTCGAGGGTCTCGTGGACGCCGATCCTGACGGCAACTACGTTGCCGAACTTGCTGAGGTCCCTTCCGTCGAGGCAGGGACGATCTCAGAGGATGGCCTCACCGTGACCTACAAGCTCGCCGAGGGCGTCACGTGGTCCGACGGTGAACCGTTCACCTCACGAGACGTGCAGTTCACCTGGGAAGCGGTGATGGACGACGCGAACGCTGTGAACTCCCGCAACGGGTACGACAAGATCGTCTCGATCGAAACGCCCGACGATCTGACGGCCGTCGTCACCTACAGTGAGCTCTTCGCTCCCGCGCTCTCGCTGTTCAGCATCCCCGAGGCGATCCTCCCCGCCCACGAGCTCGAGGGCGAGTCCTTCTCCGAGGCCGCCTTCAACAGGATCCCTGAGGGAACGGGTCCGTACATGGTCACCGAGTGGAACTCGGGTCAGTCGATCATCCTCGATGCGAACCCGAACTACCGGGTGCCCGATCGTCCGCTGATCGATCGTCTGATCTTCAAGATCCTCCCGGACCAGAACGCGGGTATCGCCCAGATGCGTACGGGTGACATCGACGTGTTCTGGAACATCGACACGGGTGTAATCGACCAGTTCCAGGGTATGGACGGTGTGAGCATCCAGGTCACGCCTTCCTCGAACATCGAGTATCTCGGACTAAACCTGAGTGCAGACTCAGAACCGGGGAACCCGCACTTCGCGTTCAGCGATCCGAACGTGCGAGCCGCTCTCGCCATGGCGATCGACCGCACCCCGATCATCGAGAACCTGCTCTTCGGCCTGTCCGAGGCTGCAGACTCACCGATCGGCCTGGGATGGGCTGCCCCACAGGGCCTCTCCAACCCGGCGTACGACCCCGCTGGCGCCATGGCACTCCTCGAGGAGTCCGGTTGGGTCGACACCAACGGTGACGGGATCAGAGAGAAGGATGGAAAGACGCTCACACTCGAGATCAGCACACCAGCCGGCCAGCAGGTGCGTGAGCTCACCGAGCAGGTCCTCCAGGAGCAGTTCAAGGCAGTCGGCATCGAGCTCGTGATCAACAACGTCCCCGCGGCGACGCTGTTCGGGAGCTGGGAGGAGAACGGCAAGCTCAAGCGTGGCGACTTCGACATCGCCATGGACACCTGGGGTGCAGACCTCGACCCGGACGCCTTCCTGTCGACACTGTTCCGCTCGGATCAGATCCCTCAGGAGTCCAACGGTGGTGAAGGCTGGAACTTCTTCCGTCTCCAGAGTGACACACTCGATGCAGCGATCGATGCCGGGCGGAGCACGCTCGACATCAACGCCCGCAAGGATGCGTACCGCACCGTCGTCGAGGAAGTCCTCGCTGCAGGGGTGTACATCCCGCTGTACAAGCGCTCGAAGCTCGACGCGTTCAGTGCCACCGTCTCGGGGTACGCACCGAACCCGTGGCAGGAGTTCACCTGGAACGCCGAAGACTGGACCGTTGACAAGTAACCAACACGTGTAGCCCAACTACACACCAACGATGAAAGGAATGGGTACGGCTTGTTGAAGTTCGTAGGAAAACGACTGCTGCAAGCCGTGCCCATCCTCATCGGCATCTCGCTGGTTGCCTTCACGCTCATCCAGCTCACACCCGGCGGACCGGCCGCCGCATTCCGAGGTCTCGCCAACGTCAGCGCCGAGGACCTCGCTCGCATCCAGGCAGAGTTCGGCTTCGATCGACCACTGATCATCCAGTACTTCACGTGGCTCACCAGGTTCGTTCAGGGAGACTGGGGCATCTCGTTCGTCGCTCGGCAACCCGTCTTCGGGCTCATCATGGAGCGCCTCCCGGCAACGCTGCTCCTGATGTTCTCAGGTATCACCGTGTCGCTGATCATCTCGATTCCGCTCGGCTTGCTCGCTGCCATCAAGCGAGACACGTGGATCGACCACGCGCTCACATTCACCAGCTTCGTTGGACTCTCCATCCCCGTCTTCTGGCTCGGCTTGATGCTCATCATCGTGTTCTCCGTGTGGCTCGGCTGGTTCCCCACCGGGGGCATGGGTCCGCCAGGCGAGGAGGTCGGCATCGGAACTCGTCTCTGGTATCTCACCCTGCCGACCGTGGCGATCTCGATGGTCTCCCTCTCGTTCTTCACCCGCTACCTGCGCGCTTCGATGATCGAGACGATGGACCAGGACTACATGCGATTCAACAAAGCTCGCGGTGTGCCCCCGATGCGCCGATACATGCGCCACGCGTTCCGCAACGCAGGGATCCCATTCGTGACGGTGGTTGCCATCCACATCCCGGAGTTCCTCGTCGGGGCGCTCGTTGTCGAGACCATATTCTCCTGGCCCGGCACGGGCCGCCTCTTCTGGGACTCTGCACTTCGATTCGACTATCCGGTGCTGATGGGTGTGCTCGTGCTCGGCTCTCTCATGGTGCTGGCATCCAACCTGCTCGCCGACGTGATGTACGGCAAGCTCGACCCGAGGGTGCGACTTGACTGATACCGCACGCAACTCCATCTCACAAGAGCATCTCTCTGCATTGGCGGACGACGAAGAGGTCGTCGAGATCCCGAGCTGGCGACGCAACTGGCGAGCGTTCATGAAGAACCGGCCAGCCATCATCGGACTCATCGTCCTGGCTCTGATCCTCGCTGCGGCGATCTTCGGACCGATGATCAGCCCCTACGACACGCTCACACAGGATCTCACCAACCGGCTACAGGGCCCGTCGCTCGCCCATCCAATGGGCACAGACGAACTCGGCAGAGACTCCATGACCCGGATCCTCGCAGGTGGACGGGTGTCACTCGGCGTCGCGACCTTGGCGACGACCGTTGCCCTCTCGGTGGGAATCGTCGTCGGTTCGGTGGCGGGCTTCTACGGGAAGTGGGTCGACAACACGCTCATGCGACTCACCGACCTGGCGCTGTCACTCCCCGACCTGTTTCTCCTCATCCTCGCTGCATCACTGCTCGGACCGAGCTTCGTGACGATGGTCGTGATCATCGGTCTCGTTCGGTGGATGAACGTTGCCAGGCTCACGCGGGGTTCGTTCCTGTCGTTGCGCGAACGCGAGTTCGTCCTCTCCGCACGGGCTTCGGGCACACGATCACGCGGCATCATCTTCAAGCACCTGCTTCCGAACTCCCTCAGCCCCCTCATCGTTGCAGGTACGCTCGGTGTTGCGTCTGCGATCATCGCCGAATCCACACTCAGCTTCCTTGGACTCGGGCTGCAACCCCCTGCATCGTCGTGGGGCACGATGCTTCGCAACGCACAGCAGCAGATCTTCACAGCACCATGGGCTGCGGTGTTCCCGGGGATCATGATCTTCCTCACCGTGGTTTCCGTCAACTTCATCGGCGACGGCTTGCGGGACATCTTCGATCCCGGTGGAACGACGCTCAGCAAGTCGAGGTTCCACCGCCGCCTTCAGCAACTTCGCGATCGGAATCAGCCACCACAACTGATCGCTGCCACCGACCCCGAGTCGGTCAGGGTCGTTCCGGGAACCGATTCGTAGTACCCGTCACGGACTACGTGACGGATATCTCCAAACCTTCGGGCTGTGGGAAGTGGCATGCAACCCAATGCCCCGGTGCGTACTCACGCAACTCGGGTTCCACCTCCGAACACCTGCCGGGCACATCTGCGATCGGGCAACGGGTCCGGAATCTGCAACCAGATGG
>JAJRYI010000285.1 GCA_024275815.1 Actinomycetes bacterium
CAGATCTCGTTCTCTGATCCCGTGTTCACGGATCTCCAGGGGCCCGAGGTCAGGGCGATGTGGCACATGCTCTGTGAGCAGGCACCCGACCTCGACGTGTCGTTCGCTGCAGTTCAAGCCGATGGTGAATCAGGCTCGGCACTCTGGCAGGCTCGCTACACGTTCGCGAGCGGACGGCGCGTCCACAACTTCGTTCAGGCGTCGTTCACCTTCCAGGATGACAGGATCATCGAGCACAGGGACGAGTTCGATCTCTGGCAGTGGACTCGCATGGCGATCGGGCCGATCGGAACGTTTGCCGGATGGAGTAGGCCGCTTCAGAACAAGGTCCGGAACGCGGCCAACCGCAGCCTTGTCAGATTCATCGAGAAGCACCCCGAGTACTCCTCCTAGGACACGGAGCGGAAGCCGACGCGACGGCCGTTCGCTCGACTCGGGTGACGATCCTGTTCGATGCATCTCCCACGAGGACCCCGAACGCTGCTCCCCCGACGACATCGAGCGGCAAGTGCGCACCGACGTAGACTCGCGAGAGCGAAGCAGCAACCGCAGCCGCGTACATGGCGGCCCCGGCACGCGGCCCGACCCGGTCACTGATCGCGCTTGCAACAGCGAAAGCAACGGCTGCATGGCCGGAGATGAACCCGAGGCTGCCATCGGTCTTCGTACCGAGACGCAACCGGGTCTCGTGGTCGAAGTCGTATGGACGACCCCGTCCCACAGCCTTCTTGACCGCTTTGGCACCGAGCCAGGCGTTGAAGCCCGCAGATACAATGGACAACGCCGGTTCTGTCGAGCGTGTTGCCACAGCTGCCACGCCTCCGATGAGGAACGGCGCAGCGAGCGCACCGGCCTGCATCGGAAGCCACACAACAGGAGCGAGCTCGTCGGGAAGGCTGTTGATGCGGCGGTTGATCGCATCTTCTCTCTCACTCAGCCCACGGGCGGCAACACGCGCAGTTCCGATCAGTGTCAGCGCTGCAACGGCCGACTTCATCGTGCGGACCTTCCTCATCTTCGTGGCCCACGTCTCGTCGTCGTATGAAGAGCTTCTCCACGAGAGTCAGCGCTGTTCACGATCGCATCCTCGGCAACGAGAGGCTCAGACGAGAGATCCTGTCGAAGTGGATCTCCTCCATTGCGCACGCTCCGCGTACCTTCTCGAGGACCTCGTCGTACAACTTCCCTGACTCGTTGAGTGCGTTACGGGTCGCCCCCGAGAGTGCAAGCGGTTGCATCCGTACTGCAGCACGGCACACGGCATCTATCCCCATCACCTCGACAGCGGCCGCTACCGCCCTTTGAGCCCCGACCTTGAGTGCCGTCGACATCACGAGTTCGGCAACGTCCGTATCGAGGAGTACCCGATCGGCGCTGACCTCGCTGAACCCGAAATCGATCATCCACACGTCGCCGCTTTCGTCGAGGAAGACGTTCGCAAGGCGCAGGTCCCGATGCGCAAGATGCTGAACATGCATCTTCCTCACCTCCTGCCACACGGCACGAAGTACGTCATCGGTCATGCGCTCATCGGGCACCCTGTCGAGTGATTCGCCGGTGATCGCGTCCTGGGCGAGCAGCATCGAGTAGTCCTCGTCACCGATCTTGCGCCCTGCGCGTATGGCGGGCGTCTTGACCCCTATCGATGCGGCAACCATCGCAGCGAGGGCTTCGTGCTCGACCGCCCGGCGAAGGCTCGAGAACGCTGGCTCATCTCCGATGTTCTTGAGGAACAACGTGCGGTACATCCGAAAGAGGATGTCGGCGCTTCGCTCGTCCTTGCTCAACGTCTTGACGAAGAGTCGATCGCCGTTCTCGAGATCCACGAAGTACGGCTTCGAGCCTCGCGCATCGACCCCTGCTGCCTTCACCCGTACGGGTTCGAGACCCACCTCCCGAAGCGAGTCGACGATCTGGTAGCCCGTCGGACTGTGGTTCGGTGTGCCGAAAGCGAATCGTGTCAACGAACCCGAAGCCCAGCCGATACCGAGCGCGATGGTGAGATCGACAGGGAGACCCGAGACGATCGCGACACGGATGAGGATTCCTATCCATAGCGCCGTCCAGGCGATCCTTCGTTGCCGATGCGATAGGACTGAGTTCGCGACCGTGAGCCCGGCAACGATCCCCGACACGTAGGAGTAGAACGGCGCCACGAGCTTGCCAAGCGAGGCATCCGCGGCATCTCTCGGTAGCCACCCGAATACCAACATCGTGGATACGGCCGCAACGATGGCTGCAGTGATGAGCATTGCAGTGCGTATCAGTGGCTGACGAGCTGCGTGCCACGCGAAGATGACCAACGGCAGGCCGAGCGCGATGAGAGCAACGAAGAGCAGCAGAAGGTCGTCGACGATGCCCGGGATCGCATCGCCCGTAGCAACGAGATCGGTGCTCGCATCAGGAACCGTCTGAGAGAACAGCACGACGATCAGGATCGATACTGCCACGAGGAACAACGCCAGCACCAGATTGAGGATGTCTGCCGGGGACCTGACGATGTCTGTACGATCAGGGATGTCGAAGACGATCCCGTCATAGTTGTCGGTGGAAACGCTGTCCATGACGAGGGATGCTACCGCCGCGTCATTTCAGCAAACGATTCGTCGTCGGGCTCTCTCCACTCAGTACGCCCGCCGCGACCGTTCGCTGTACCCGCCGCCACCGTAGGACAAGACGTCGAAGAGGATGCCGAGACCGAGGATGATCCAGTCGAATCCGTTGACACCACCGGGGAAGACGGCGACCCATGCAATCGTCGTCCACGGCAAGAGCAAGAACCCGATGAAGGCAAAGAAGAAGTTCTCGAACGCC